>SCUR01000168.1 GCA_004297235.1 Candidatus Manganitrophaceae bacterium
GCGGTAGAAACCGACGGGCCGGTCGCCCTTGTCAAGACGGCTCCTATCCGAAGCGGAACGATCGCCGAAAGTATCACGGTGTATGGCGTGACGATTCCGGCCCCCGGCGCTCTCAAGACCGTCTCCCTCCCCTTCGAAAGCCAGGTCCGGAAAGTGATGGTGAACCACGGGCAGGAAGTTTCGCCGGGAGACCTTCTCCTGGAAATTGAACCGAGCCCCGACACCGCTCTTCGACTTGAACAGGCCCGCAACCGCGATGAATCGACGAAACAGAGCCTCGCGCATATCCAGCGTCTCTTCGACCTCAAGCTGGCCACGAACGATCAACTCCTCCAGGCGAAACAGGCCTTCGAGCAGGCGCGACTGGTCCTTCAAAGCATGAAGGAGCGGAACATCAGCGGTCCGCGAGAAATTCCGGCGGGCGTTTCGGGTCTCGTCAACAAGATTTCCGTTCAGGAAGGGGTGATCGTTCCCGCCGGCGGCGCCCTGTTGGAAATCGTCGTTCAAAACCGCCTTGAAGTTCGATTGGGAATCGAGCCGGAAGATATCAACCGGGTCAAGCCGAACCAGGAGGTTTCGCTGAGGCGGGTGAATGCGCCGACCTCCCGGGAGATGACGGGGCGGATCCGAAAAATTTCAGGCGCCGTGAATCCGAACACCCGTCTCATTGACGGCTTTGTGACGTTGCCGTCGTCCTCTCTATTCCTTTTGGGAGAGCGTCTTGCGGGGAAAATCACCGTCGCCTCCTCGGAAGGTTTGATCGTTCCACGCTCCGCGGTCCTCCCCGAAGAGACTCGCCACGTGATCTTCACGATCAAGAACGAGCGGGCCGTAAAACAGATCGTTCAGGTCGGCCTTGAGAATGAAAAAGAGGTTGAAGTCTTCGGCGGAGAAATTCGGCCGGGCGACCCGGCTGTCGTTTTGGGAAACTATGAATTGGAAGACGGCATGGCGGTCAGGGTGGAGACTTCGAAGTGAACACCGCCCAATGGATGCACGCCCATCGACGCTCGATTCTTTTTCTGCTCGTCATGTCGGCTCTGGCCGGAGCGGTCTGCAGTTTCTATCTGTCGGTCTCCCTCTTTCCTCAGGTCAGTTTTCCCCGCGTGGTCGCAAGTCTGGACGCCGGCGATCGTCCGGCGGAACGGATGGCGATCGAGGTGGCCTGGCCGATTGAAGAGATCGTCCGCTCCATTCCGGGCGTTTTGAATGTCCGCTCCACGACCAGCCGCGGGAGCGCCGAGATTTCGATCGATTTCGATTGGGGCGAAGACATGGTCGCAGCCCTGTTGCAGGTGGAGTCCGCCATCAACCGGCGGGTTTCCACCCTCCCTCAAGGAACGACGTTCACCGTCAGGCGGATGGATCCGACCGTCTTCCCTGTTTTGGCCTATAGCCTCACATCCGACGTTCGCTCACTGGTCGAGTTGCGCGACCTCGCGCTGTATCAATTGCGCCCCCTGCTCGCCACCGTCAAGGGGGTGGCGGAAGTGGGAATTCAAGGGGGCGAACAGGAGGAGTACCGGGTTACAATCGACCCGGCGCGGTTGGCCTCCTACGGCCTCTCGATCGCCGATGTCGCAAACGCGCTTTCCGCCGCGAATATCGTGACCGCCGTCGGCCGGCTGGAAGACCATTATAAGCTCTATCTGGTGGTTTTCGACACCCGTTTTTTCAGCATGTCTCAGATTCGCGATACCGTGTTGCGCTCCGGGGAAGACGGGATCGTCCTTCTGGAGGACGTTTCCACCGTCAGTCGGGAGACGGTCCCTCAATGGATACGGGTGACGGCCGAGGGGCGCGACGCCGTGACCTTTCAGATTTACCAGCAGCCGGGCGGCAATACCGTTCAGATCGCGCGCGAAATAAAGGGAAAGCTGGCCGAATTCACCAAACGGTTGCCTCCCGACGTCAAAATCGCCGGCTGGTACGACCAGAGTCACCTGATCCTCGACTCCGCCGCCAGCGTGCGCGACGCGATTCTGATCGGCGTCGTGCTGGCTGCGCTGATTTTATTGCTTTTTCTCCGGAATCTCAAGGTGACTTTGATTGTGATGATTGCAGTCCCCAGCGTCCTTGCCGCAACCGCGCTGGTTCTCTATCTCTTTCATATGAGTTTCAATATCATGACGTTGGGCGGCATGGCGGTGGCGGTGGGGCTCATCATCGATGATGCCATCGTGATGGTGGAGCATATCACCCGCAGATTGCGCGACGGCTCCGGCGCGCCTCACCAGAGGGTGATGCAGGCCGCCCGGGAAATGACCAAGCCGCTCGTCGGCTCTTCGGCCTCTACGATCGTCATTTTTGCGCCGCTGGCCTTCCTCTCCGGAGTGAGCGGGGCTTTTTTTAAAGCGCTCTCATTAACGATGGCGGCCAGCCTTTTCATCTCGTTCTTCGTGGCATGGTTTGCCGTGCCGCTTCTGTCGGACCGCCTGCTGGGGGAAAAAGACGCCGAACAAAAAGGGAAAGGGGCGTTGACGGAGAAACTGCATCGGCGCTATCATGACGCGATCTCTTTCGTCCTTGCGAAACCGCTCTGGCTCCTCCTCGGCATCTTTCCATTGATTCTTCTGGGCTGGCTGGGGTTCAAAAGGACCGGCTCCGGTTTCATGCCGGTCATGGACGAAGGGGGTTTTATTCTCGACTACAGAACGCCGTCCGGGACCTCCCTCAGCGAGACCGACCGCCTGCTCCGTCAGGTCGAATCGATTTTGCAATCGACGCCGGAAGTGGAGACCTACTCCCGACGGAGCGGCCTGCAATTGGGAGGGGGGCTGACCGAAGCCAATGAGGGGGACTTTTTTGTCCGGTTGAAATCTTTTCCGAGGCGCCCGATTGAAGCGGTCATGGACGGGGTGCGTACGCGGGTGGAAAAGACCATTCCCGGATTGGAAATCGAGATGGCGCAGTTGATGGAAGACCTCATCGGCGATCTGACCGCCGTCCCCCAGCCGATCGAAATCAAGCTCTTTTCGGACGACGGCCCGCTGTTGCGGCGGCTGGGACCCCAGGTGGCGGAGGCGGTCGGAAAGGTTTCTGGCGTGGTGGACGTCCGCAACGGCGTGGTCCTGGCGGGCGACGCCCTGGATATCAAGGTCGATCGGGTCAAGGCCTCGCTGGAAGGGGTCGATCCCGAAGCCGTTACGAAGATGGTTTCCGACTATCTCAGCGGCGTTGTCACAACGCAGATCGAGCGCGACCCTAAACTGATCGGGGTGAGGGTCTGGGTTCCAAACGAAGTGAGAGCCACCGAAAGGAGCGTTCAAAATTTGTTGCTGCGCGCCCCCGGCGGGCCCCTCTTCCCCTTGAAGCGAATCGGCTCCGTCTCGGTGATCACCGGCCAACCGCAAATCAGGCGCGACAACCTGAAGCGGATGATCGCCGTCACCGGACGGATCAACGGCCGAGATGTCGGGTCGACCGTACGCGACGTGAAAGCCGTTTTAGGGCGATCCGGTCTTCTGCCTCAGGGGGTCTATTACAGCCTGGGAGGCCTTTATTCCCAGCAGCAGACTGCATTTGCCGGTCTGATGGCGGTGTTTGCGGCGGCGGTGCTCCTCGCCTTTCTTCTTCTTCTGATTTTGTACGAACGTTTTCGCGTCGCTCTGGCGGTTCTTGCGATGCCGCTGCTGGCGACAGCGGCGGTTTTAATCGGTCTCTGGCTGACCGGAACGGAGATCAATATCTCTTCCATGATGGGAATGACGATGATCGTCGGCATCGTGACGGAGAGCGCAATCTTCTATGTCTCGGAATATGAGGATCTGGCCGGCGGCGTGGGCCGGCGCCAAGCGCTGATTGCCGCCGGCCAGAACCGGATGCAGCCGATTGCCATGACGACGCTGGCGGCGATCTTGGCCCTGATGCCTCTCGCGTTGGGCATCGGCCAGGGGTCCGCCATGCAGCAGCCGCTGGCGATCGCCATCATTTCCGGACTTTTCGTGCAACTCCCTCTCTTATTGATCGCGCTTCCGGTTTTTCTTGTCGTCCTGGGGGATGTCCGGGAAACCGCCCCTGTTCCTCTTTAAGAAAGGGGTGGATGAGCTCTTCCCGTTCAATCGGGTTGCCCGCCCTTCCCTCATCGAGCCAGTCGCCGTTCGGCTGCAGGCCGCGGGGGCCGGCAATGGAAAGGAGAGTACCGTATGGGAAATCTCTGGAACTTTTTCTGGATTTTTGTTCTCATCACATCCGTCTTGCCTTTGATTCAGCAGAAGATGATGATCGCAAAACGCTTGGGGTTGATGAACCAACTGGAAAAAAGACGGCGTTCAAGGGTCATCACCCTGATTCACCGGCAGGAGACGATGAGGCTCCTTGGCTTCCCCATTATGAGATATATCGATGTCAATGATTCGGAGGAAATCTTGAGGGCCATCCGGCTGACGCCTGAGGACATACCGATCGGCATCGTCATACATACGCCCGGGGGGCTGGTTCTCTCGACGGAGCAGATTGCAATGGCGCTCATGCGCCACAAGGCGGATGTGACAATCTTCGTGCCGCATTACGCCCTGTCCGGCGGCACGCTCTTATGCCTTGCCGCGAATGAAGTGATCATGGACGAGAATGCGGTGTTAGAACCGGTCGATCCCCAATTGGGCGAGTATCCCGCCGCCTCTATTCTGAAGATCGCGCAGATGAAGGAACACCGGTATATCGAAGACAAAACGCTGCTTCTGATGGATGTCGCGCAAAAAGCGCAGAACCAGATGAGAGCGTTCGTGAAAAAAATTCTCGTTGCGAGGATGGATGAGAAAAGAGCCGAAGAACTTGCCGTCACCCTGACCGACGAAAGGTGGACGCATGATTACCCGATCTCTTTTGAAGAAGCGAAGAGCCTGGGTCTTCATGTCGCCGTGGGATTGCCCGGCGAGATTTATCAGCTCATGGATTTATTCCCCCAAGCCATGCAACAAAGACCCTCTGTTCAATATATCCCGGTCCCCTACAAGAGGAGGGAAGATCATCGGGCCAAATGAAGCCTCCTCCGAGAAGGCGCCTCATGCGTCGATCGGGATCGCCGCCGACGATAGAGAGCTCGAAGGGGCGCCCGATCGAGTCGGCGGGTGAGGCGGCCGGGGACTTCCTGTCCTTCAGCCGTTCCCGGCTACGACGAAAGGAGATTCGATGAGGAAAGGAACATCGGTCCGCGACCGTTTTCTACCCGCTGACGAGGAGGGATTCGATTCTCTCGCCGAGCTGGCCCTGGACCTGCGCTGGTCGTGGAATCATGCCGCCGACGCGTTGTGGAAACAGCTCGATCCGGACCTCTGGGAGCGGACGCATCATCCCTGGGTCGTCCTGCAGACCGTTTCGCGCGGTCAGATCCGGCGCGTGTCGGCCGATCCGTCATTCCGGAAGAAAGTCGACGCGCTCGTTCGATCCCGGCGTCAGGGGGCCGGGGCGCCGGCGTGGTTCCAGAAGGGTCACCCCCGCGCGCCGCTCACCTGCGTCGCCTATTTCAGCATGGAATTCATGTTGAGCGAAGCGCTCCCCATCTATTCGGGCGGGCTCGGCAACGTGGCCGGCGATCAGCTTAAAGCCGCCAGCGACTTGGGCGTGCCGGTGGTCGGGGTGGGGCTGCTCTATCAGCAAGGTTATTTCCGACAGGTGATCGGCCGAGACGGATCGCAGCAGGCCTTCTTTCCCTACAATGATCCCGGGCAGCTGCCGATCACGCCGTTGCGCGAGCCGAACGGGGAGTGGCTCCGCCTGAAGCTCGACCTCCCCGGCGATCCGGTCTGGCTGCGCGCCTGGCAGGTTCAGGTCGGCAGGGTGAAGCTCTATCTGTTGGACAGCAACGACCCGGCGAACTTCCCCGCGCATCGAGGGATCACCGGGGAGCTTTATGGGGGCGGCCCCGAGTTGCGCCTCAAACAGGAAATGGTCCTGGGGATCGGCGGCTGGCGACTGCTCGCCGCGCTCGGTCTCCGGCCGGAGGTCTGCCACTTAAACGAAGGCCATGCGGCCTTTGCCGTGCTGGAGCGGGCGGCGATCTTCATGGAGGAGACCGGACAATCCTTCCAGGTCGCTCTGGCCGCTACGCGCGCGGGCAACCTTTTCACCACGCACACGGCGGTGGACGCCGGATTCGACCGCTTCACCCCCGCTCTCGTCGAGCAATACCTCGGGGAATACGCTCAAAAGAGACTCGGCATCGCCCCAAGCGATCTATTGTCTCTGGGCCGCCGGAATCCGAACGACGCCTCGGAGCCGTTCAACATGGCCTATCTGGCGGTCCGCGGAAGCGGGAGGGTCAACGGCGTGAGTCGCTTGCACGGGAGGGTGAGCCGGCGCCTCTTCCGGTCCCTCTTTCCCCGGTGGCCGGAGGAAGAAGTGCCGGTCGGATCGGTGACCAACGGGATCCACGTACCGAGCTGGGATTCGGCGTCGGCCGATGACCTCTGGACGGAGGCCTGCGGAAAGGAGCGGTGGCGGGGGACGACAGAGGCCCTGGAACATGAGATTCGGCGCCTCTCCGACGCCGCCCTCTGGCGGTTTCGCTCCGAAGCCCGCAGGTCTCTCATCGACGATGCCCGTAAACGACTGTCCCAGCAGCTGGCTGCCTCCGGCGCCTCGTCCGAGGAGATGGACGACGCAAAACATCTTTTTGATCCCACGACATTGACGCTCGGCTTCGCCCGCCGCTTCACGGCCTACAAGCGGCCGAACCTGTTGCTGCACGATCCGGCGCGTCTGCTTTCTCTGCTAAACCATCCTCAACGTCCGGCGCAGATCATCATCGCCGGGAAAGCCCACCCGGCGGATCAGGCGGGACAGGATCTGATTCGGGCATGGACCCGTTTCATCCGGGACCTCGGAGCGCGCGCGCGCGTGATCTTCCTTGCCGACGACGATATGTTGTTGACCGAGCGTCTGGTGCAGGGGGTGGATGTCTGGATCAATACCCCGCGGCGGCCGTGGGAGGCGAGCGGAACGAGCGGTATGAAGGTGCTGGTCAACGGCGGTCTCAATCTATCGGAATTGGATGGATGGTGGGCGGAGGCCTACACCCCGGAAGTAGGGTGGGCGTTGGGGGACGGCCGGGAGCATGGAGATGACCCGGCTTGGGATGCCGCCGAGGCCGCGGCGCTCTACGATCTGCTCGAACGCGAGGTGATCCCGGCGTTTTATACCCGCGACGAGCAGGGCATCCCCCCCGCCTGGATCGCGCGGATGCGGGAGAGCATGGCGCGGCTGACACCGCGTTTTTCCGCCAACCGCGCGGTGCGCGAATACACAGAGCAATATTACCTTCCGGCCGCGGCCGCCTACCGTCAGCGCGCCGCAAACGGGGGCGCTGTGGGCCGACAGATCGTTCAATGGCGGCAGATGTTGGAGAAGAAGTGGGAATCGCTCCGCTTCGGCGAGGTAAAGATTAAAACAGACGGTGGATACCCCCTGTTCCAGGTTCAGATCGATCTTGCCGGCCTTGATCCGACCGCTGTGCGCGTGGAGCTTTATGCCGACGGCGTCGACGGCGCTCCTCCGGAGCGGCTGGAGATGCGGCGCATCCGGCGGCGGTCCGGCGCGGCCGGCGGCAGCGTCTATCGCGCTTCCGTGCCTGCGACCCGTCCGGCTTCGGACTACACGCCGCGCGTCATTCCGCGCGGCCCCGGCGTCGCCGTGCCGTTGGAGGCGTCCTCCATCTTGTGGCAGCGATGATTCGGTGAAAGCGAAAGCGTCCGTGCCGTGAACCGACACGCGACTTCAGCGAGATGGCGGATAGGACATGGCCATGAAAGATGTCGACCGATCATGAAACAGCCCCTCCTGAAACGCCTCGGTCCCCTCCTCGGCCTTCTTCTCTTCGCCGTGGCCCTCTGGGCTGTTCATCGGCAACTAGCGCAGTACCATTACCAAGACATCGCCCGCGCGCTGAGCGAGATCTCCTCCGACCGTCTCATTTTGGCGCTGCTGTTGACCGCCGCCAGTTATCTCATCCTCACCGGATACGACATCCTCGCCTTCCGTTATTTGGAGCGGCCGCTTGCCTATGGCAAAATCGCGCGCGCCTCCTTTATCGGCTACGCCTTCAGCAACAATATCGGCTTCTCGATGATCGCCGGGAGCACCATCCGCTATCGCCTCTACTCAGCCTGGGGACTCTCGGCCTTGGACGTGGC
>SCUR01000169.1 GCA_004297235.1 Candidatus Manganitrophaceae bacterium
TTGTTAAGCAATCCCGACAAAAGAAGGGATTGCTTAACAAGAAGAGGATCGCCTCTCTCATCGCAGCGGGATCTTTCTTGGGGACCAGCAGGCCATCTTCTCCATCATTGATATAATCCGCCGCTCCCTCCGGATCGTTTACAATGGTCGATTTTCCAAACCACATCGAGTTCAAAAACGTCTGCTGCCCGCCGGAATGTAATAAGTCGGCATCCAACGGAACGACATTCATCAAGCAGCCGGCCATCTTTTTCAAGAATTCCTCATTACTGAACCCCCTGACCTCCACGTTTTCCGGAATATCGAGATGCGAGAAGAGCTCCGGTCGGGTCGAGGCAATGAGCACTTTAACCGGAAGTCCGCGGACGGCGGAAATCAAGGTATCGTAATCGCGGCCAAAATTCCCTCCGCTGAAAATGTAATCCCCTTCAGACGATTTTATGTCAAACGTGTCCAAGGTCGTGTGGTAGGGCACGTAGACAAATTTCTCTTGAGGAATACCGAAGGCCTCTGAATACGCCTCAACTTCACGGCTGGCCCAAACCACAAATTTGTCGACCCCTCTGCTCGTCATTTTCAAGATCGCGGTTTTCAGAAAATGACGGAACTTATTCGGATCCTCATACCAGATGCAGTCGATCATGACGCAGGGGGCTTTCTTGAACGGGATCATTGCCTGCATCAGTGCGAACAAGGTATCGCTGAAGCCCGCTCCCAACACCACACAATCGAAGTCTCTCCTTCTGGAGTATAACCGGAGCGCCAACTTCATCGAGGACTTCAAATCGAACCCTTCGGGGGGAAGATAGGTCGTCACTGCTCCCCAGGTCGGACTCGCCTTCTGGCCCCAATGATTGGTCAGGATCTTGATCTCCTTGTTCTCCGCCATCTTCCTCACTGCGCGATCTAGCAAAGGGATAAAAACAAATTTTGGTAGTTTTGAATACACCGATCGAGTGAGTAATCTCTGAAAGCCGACTGACGGGATTCCTGTCCCAGCTTCTTTCTCATCGATTCGTCTTGGATCAGCAACAAAAGGGCTTTCTTCAGTCCTTCTACATCGGCCGGCGCCACAAGAAAACCATTTTTGTTGGGAGTAATTAAATCACGAATTCCACCGACGTCTGTGCCGACAACGGGAAGGCCGGCGGCCATCGCTTCAATCAACCCAATCGGCAGGCCCTCATTAAAAGAGGTAAGACAAAAAATATCCATGATCCCCAATAAGGCCGGAACGTCGGTTCGATATCCGAGGGTTAAAACATGTTCGCTCAATCCGTTTTCGGCGATAAAACTTCGTATCTCCGGTTCCGCATTGTCGATGATACTTTCAAAACCCTGCCCGACCAGCAACAGTTTCGCCCTCTTTCCCTCCTTGATGACCTCATTGAACGCTTTTAATAGTAAAAGATGATTTTTTATCTTATGAAAATTGGCGACCATGCCGATGACCGCTTCGTCCTCTTTGATTCCGATCTCCTTCTTCAAAGAGGGATTCTCCTTCTTCTTCTCGAACAGCTCGACCGAGACGCCATTGACGATGGTGGACGTTTTGGCGGAGGAGACATTGAATGTTTTCTCTATTTGGTTCGAGACCGCCGGACTGACACCGACCGCCCGATCCGACAAATGAATCAGATATCCGCCAACCGTTTTCCACTTCCAAGAGAGTTTTTCGATCTCCAGCCCGGAATGTTCCGTATAAACAAGTTTTCGACCCAACATCTTACAACCATAAAAAGAATAAAGAAGCGGCATAAAATGATGCGCGTTGACGACATCAATACTCTCTCGACGAAGAAGATCTGCGAGCCTCCGCATCGCGCCGAAATCGAGTCGCTTCACCTTGGGAATATGATGGAGCGGAACCTCGAGTTTTTTAAACTCGTCTAATACTTTGTCGCCGAAAAACCAGGCGATCGATGGATTAAAGATCTGACGATCTAATTTTGAGACGATATTACAAACCAATCGCTCGGCGCCCCCCATTTCCATTTGAACGATGACAAATAGAACATTGATTTGCTTTTTAATTCCCATGTCCAAATCCGAATGACCTAGCGTAAAAGAGGATGAACGATCCGGCAGCTAAGCCGCTTAAGACCCATATTCTTCAAACCAAAGGCTGAGCATCAGTAAGTTCCAGATCAAACTGTCGAAATTCCGCTTCCCGGAAAAATGTTGTTCTAAAATAGTTTTGAGACGATCCGCCTTCAGAAGAGGGATGCGGGTGAGCGAGCCGTTGATCAGCTTTTCGGTGACAAACCCCTTTAACTCGTTTCTAAACCACTCCCCGATCGGCATGGAAAAACCCATTTTAGGCCTGTTTAAAAAGCCAGGGGGGAATAGATCCTGGACCGTCTCCTTGAAAATGACTTTGCCCCCTTCTTTATTTATTTTCCAGCTCGGCGGAAGCGTGCAGCTGAACTCGATGAGCTCCTGATCCAAGAGAGGAGACCGGCATTCGAGCGCATGCGCCATCGAGGCGCGGTCTACCTTGACGAGGAGGTCTTCGGGCAAATACGAAAGGAGATCGGCGCTGAAAGAGCGATCGTAATCGCTCGTCAACGATTTATCATAAAGCATCAACATGTAATCTTCCGCGCTCTCATGGAGCTGTTCGCGAAAATGATCATGATAGAGCGTGCTCCGATCTTTCGGAGTAATAAAGCTTCGCAAGCTCTGAAATCGCGCCCCTTCACTTTTAGACAGCAGCTCCAAGGGCCACTGAATACGGCGGGGGAATAAGGGCAAACTCTTTTTCAGAAGCTGGTGGCGGAACCAGGGGCTAATCAGCCGGTCCATTTTGTAGAAGGCATGCATCGCCTGATACCAGGGATAACCGCCGAATAATTCATCACCACCGTCGCCGTTCAGCGCCACGGTCACATATTCTCGAGTCATTTTGGATAAGTACCAGGTCGGAATGGCCGAAGAGTCCCCATACGGCTCTCCGTAATTTTCGACAATGTGGCCGATGACGTCCAACGCATTCGGTTCGACGACAAACTCATGGTGTTCCGTATGATACTGCTCGGCCACTTTTCTGGCATACGGCAACTCGTTGTGTGTTTTGCTCTGAAAACCGATCGAAAAGGTTTTCACCGGACGATTGGATAACCGGCTCATCAAAGCGACCACCGCGCTGGAATCGACCCCGCCGCTTAGGAAAGCGCCCAAAGGGACATCGCTGATCAGTCGTAACCGAACCGATTCGGTCAACAATCTGAGCAGCTCTTTCTTGGCCTCTTCATAATCGAGTTTGGTTTTGTCATTGTAGGCCGGTTTCCAGTATCGGGAGATAGAAAAAGAGCCGTTGCTGAAACGAAGAGTGTGGGCCGGAGGGAGTTTTCGAATCCCTCTAAAAATCGAATGCGGGCTAGGGATGTAACTGTAGGTTAAATAGAGATCAATCGAAAAAGGATCGATCTCCTTTTTAATCTCAGAAATCGCATAAAGCGCCTGAATTTCCGACGCGAAGTAAAGCTTTTGTCCCACCACCGAATAATAGATCGGCTTCTTCCCGATCCGGTCCCGAGCGAGGAGGAGCTCTTTTTTGGGGGCGTCCCAGATCGCGAAGGCGAACATCCCGCGAAGCTTCGACACGCAATCGGCCCCCATCTCTTCATAGAGATGGACGATCACCTCCGTGTCTGTATTCGTCGTAAAACGATGCCCTTTCTTCAGCAGATCCTCTCTCAACTCCAGAAAGTTATAGATCTCTCCATTAAAGACGATCGCAATGCTTCCGTCTTCATTAAAGATCGGCTGGCGCCCTGTGGACAGATCGATAATGCTTAATCTTCGGTGCCCCAACGCGACCTTTCCCGCCGGATCGAAATAATATCCATCCTCATCCGGACCTCGGTGCCTCAGGGCATCGTTTATATTCTGAGCGACTGTTTGATTGATCGAAGATCCATCAAAAAAACAGATCCCGCTAATGCCACACATATGACTTCTAAACCTCTAAGAAGCGCGACTGGCTAACATATTTTTGTAAAGTTCGATTAACTGTTGAGCACGGCAAGAAGGAGAAAAACGGGGGTAGAGGCTGCTTTTCCCCTTCTCTCCGAGCGCCCGTCTCAATCGCTCATCATGTAAGAGCGGAAGGATCCCCTCTTCCAGTTTTTTGGGATCGCCGGGAGGGACGAGGATTCCGTTTCCATTGTAAATGACCTCCGGCACCCCGCCGACCGACGTGGCGACGACCGGGACTCCAAAGGACATCGCCTCCAAAACGGTATTGGGAAGCCCCTCGCTCAACGAAGGAAGGACCAACAGATCGAAGATCTGATAGAAGCGCGACATTTTTTCTTGATAACCGGTGAATCGCACGCTCCCCTTCATATCGTTGTCGTCGCAGTAAGCTTCCAATGTTGCCCGATCCTGACCCTCTCCGATCATCAGGGCAATCACATTTGGAAAGCGCTTTCGTATCTCCTGAAACGCCTTTAAAAAGATAAGCTGCCCCTTTTCAGGATTGAGGCGGCCGACGACGCCGATGACTTTTTGATCCGCGCGAATGCCGTACTCTTCTTTAACCTGATGAAGGTCGGCTGAAGGGACCTCCTCCGCCGGTTCAATCGCGTTATATAAGACTCGAATTTTGGATTCCTTCACGCCGCTTTGAATGAGTAATTCCTTCGTCGC
>SCUR01000170.1 GCA_004297235.1 Candidatus Manganitrophaceae bacterium
CTGATCATCGCACGAAAGCTCGGGGCGCCCGGTCAGCCGGAGCTGGGCATCGGCGCCATCGCGCCGGGCGGTGTGCGGATTCTCAACGAAGAAGCGGTCCGAATGCTCGGTCTGCACAACGAGGAGATCGAAGCGATCGCCGCACAAGAAGAGGAGGAGATGCGCCGCCGTCTCCGCCGTTTTCGAGGGGATCGCCCCCCGCCCGAGCTCCGGGATCGGACCGTCCTCCTCATCGACGACGGCCTGGCGACCGGGGTGACGGCGAAGGCGGCGATCCGGGCGATCCGGAGAGAAAATCCGCGCCGCATCCTCTTTGCCGTCCCGGTCTGTGCTTCGGAGACCGCCCAAGCGCTCGCGAATGAAGTCGACGATCTCATCTGCCTGGAAGCCCCTCCTTACTTCGGCGCCGTCGGTCTGTGGTATCAGAATTTCGAGCAGACTTCCGATGCCGAAGTCTTGGCCCTTCTGGAACGGGCCCGGAAGCAGGGCGCGGGACCGAAACGAGAAGAGAGGCCGATGGAATTTGATTCGGAAGCGGTCCGGCCGGTGACGATCGCCCTCGGGCGCATCTTGCTCGAAGGGAATTTACGGATTCCGAGCGGCGCGCGGGGGGCCGTTCTCTTCGCGCATGGAAGCGGGAGCAGCCGTTTCAGTCCGCGAAACCGGTTCGTCGCCGAGGTGCTTCATCAAGCCGGTCTCGCAACCCTTCTGATCGATCTGCTCACATTGAAGGAAGAACAGATCGATCGGGTGACGGCGGCGCTGCGCTTCAATATCGGCCTGCTCGCGGAGCGGCTGGTCGGCGTGACTGATTGGCTGATCCAACAACCCGAGACCCGTTTCCTGAGGGTCGGCTATTTCGGCTCCAGCACCGGGGCGGCCGCGGCTTTGATTGCGGCCGCCCGGCGTCCCGACCGGGTCGCGGCAGTCGTCTCGCGCGGCGGGCGCCCCGATCTGGCAGGACCCGCGCTCGCCCAGGTCCGGGCGCCGACCTTGTTCATCGTGGGGGGAGAGGATTCTCTCGTCATCGATCTCAATAAAGAGGCGATGGCGCAGATGACCGCCCCGAAAGAGTTGAAGATCATCCCCGGCGCCACCCATCTCTTTGAGGAGCCTGGTGCGTTGGAGCAAGTGGCGCGGCTGGCGGCCGATTGGTTCGTTCGCCATTTGGGCGCGGCCAGAGAAGAGAAAGCGGCGTAGGGGGCGAGGTCTTTTCATTCGAGCGTTCTATTTCGTCAAGCGTAGACAAGAGATGTCCGGGTTGGAGAATCATTTTTCGGAAGCGATGTGATGAGGAGGTGGAAAAATGAATAAAGGATTATCGATGATCGGGGGGATCGGCCTGGGGGCCGGATTGGAGTATCTGTTCGATCCCGAGATGGGGGACCGGCGCCGCGCCATGATCCGTGACAAGGCGGTCGAGGCTTTAAACAAAGCGGAGGAGGCGATTGAAGTCACCGCCAAAGATGTTCAGAACCGGGTCGCCGGTCTCGTCTCGGAGCTCCGTTCGCGGGTGACGGAAATGGGCGAAGAGATCAGCGACGAGGTGCTCGAAGCGCGGATTCGGGCAAAACTCGGGATGGTGAGCGCGCATCCGGGAGCGATCGAGATCCGGGTGAACAACGGGCAGGTGACCCTCTCCGGGCCGATCCTGGCGGAAGAGTCCGAACGGGTTCTCTCGGCGATCTCGGCGATTAAAGGGGTCTCCGGGGTGGAGAATCAGTTGGAATCGCACGAAACGGCCGATAACGTCCCGAGCCTTCAGGGAGGACGCCGACGGATGCAGCCGTTTGAGCTGATGCGGGAGAATTGGTCGCCGTCGGCGAGGACCTTGATGGGATTTACAGGAACTGTGCTGACCCTCTACGGTTTGAGACGGGACGGATTCTTCCGGACGATGGTCGGTACGGTCGGCCTCGGTATTGTCGCCCGAAGCATCACAAATATGCCGATGAAGCAGATGGTCGGAATCGGAGCGGGGCCCGATGTGATCGACGTTCAGAAGACGATCGCTATCGCGGCCCCGGTTGAGAAAGTGTTCGAGTTCTGGAACAACTTCCAAAACTTTCCCAAGTTCATGGCGAATGTCCGTGAGGTCCAGTTAAAGGAGGAGGGCAAATCGCATTGGGTGGTGTCGGGTCCGGCGGGGATTCCCGTCGAGTGGGACGCGGAGATCACCGAGCGGATTCCCAACAAACTCATTGCCTGGAAGACCGTTCCCGGCTCCGTCGTAGAACATGCCGGGGTCGTCCGGTTTGATTCAAATTCCGACGGAACCACGCGGGTCGATATCAAAATGTCGTACAACCCGCCGGCCGGCGCGCTCGGCCATGTGGTCGCCACCCTCTTTGGCGCCGATCCGAAGAGTGAGATGGATGCCGACCTGGCCCGGATGAAGACGCTGATCGAGACCGGAATCCGTCCGCACGATGCGGCGGCCGCTTAGTTCCCAACCGGCTCTGTCGAGGCGGCGCGACGCCGACCGATCCCTGAAAAGAGAACCGGTCGTCGGCGTTGCGCCCCCGCTCGCATCCGAAGACCTTCCCACTCAATCAGGCCGCCGCTGGCGGCGAATGCCTTACTTCGCCTTGGGCGAAAGGAGGAAAATCGGGCGATTTGCTTGACTTTTCGAGGGTACAGGCCTATTCTTGGACAGATCCAAAACGGCAGAGACGGCGATGGACCCATGTAAAAAAACGAATGCAACCGACTGTAGCCACTGTGTGGTCCGGGTGCTCTCTTCCTTTTGCGGGAATTTAAATCCGCATGAGATCGATACCTTCATGAAGGTCAAGCGGGTCCACCTCTATGAGAAAAACGATACCATCTTCTACGAAGAGAATTCCTGCACGGGAATCTATATTCTCTGCTCCGGAAGTGTGAAATTGATCCAATCCTCCAAGACGGGAAAGCAACAGATCCTCACCATCGTCTCGCCGGGGGAGCTCATCGAAAAGAGTCTTCTCTTCCATCCCGGCCGGCATTCGACGACGGCGCAGGCATTGGAACATTGCGAGGTCAGCTTCTTTTACCGGGATGAGTTCCTGGAGGTGCTGAAGTCGAACAATCATTTGGCCTTGAATCTGATCAAGACCCTCAGCGAGGAAATTGAAAATGCCCAGGAGCGGACGAGGCGGCTCCTCTTCAAGAGCGCCAAAGAAAGGCTGGCGGAAGTCCTCCTGACCCTGGGGCGAAAACATGGGACCAAGCACGACCGGGAACTCTCCATCGAACTCGATCTGAAAAGAGAAGAGCTGGCGGAGATGGTCGGCGTGGAGCCCGAAACGGTGGTTCGTCTTCTCTCTTTCTTGAAAAAGGAGAAGATTATTCGCTTCGACGGGAAAAAGATCTTCATTGTGGATGAGGAGAAACTCACCCACGTCTCCGGATAATCCTGCCTGATTGATGCAAATCAATCGATCTCATGATCGAGATCATCTACTTTCCTTTTTGGAAAAGATATATTAGGAAAATATTTTTAATTCTTCTAACCGAGAGGGAGGGTCATGCGCGAGTTGAATGTGATCTTGCCGTGTGGGAAGGATTTACGCTTCTTCTTGAACGAAGATGAAAGAGTCCGCTGCACCAACCAGCGGGTTTTTACGATCCTGAGCGACCAGGGGGTTCTTCACTTCAACGGGAGCCGCTATTTTCCCGATGACGGGGAGCTCTTTCTGGAGGCCCTGTACGATTTCTACTGGCTGAAGGGATTGTTGCTCGAGATCGGCTAGCGGGCGGGGAGCCTTACGGCCCCGAACGTCGGCGCCTTTCTGCGGCGTTCCTTGACCGCCGGGAGAGGCTTGCGGAGATCGCGCGGATCCGCCGGATCACCTCCTTCTTTTCTTCTCCTGTCAAAAAGGCCTCTGAGATTTCGAAGAGAATCTGATTTTCTTTCTCGATATGCTGCCGCAGCAAGGTGACGAGACGCAGTCCGGGGTCGAGCAGCGCCTTGCGAACGGCGTCATCGATCAGGGCAGTGCTCCGGGAGAAGGAAGGGACAATCTTTTTCCAATACAGGAAGGCGGCGCAGATCTTCTCATGTTCACGCAGCATGACTTCGATGGGGCCATACTCCCTGCCGATGTACTCGGCCAAAACCGGAAAGAGCGCTTCCTCTTCTTTTCTAAAATGCGGTCCGATTTCTTTATCGAGCGCCACCGCCAGCTCCTTCAGCAGATTCTTCTCAATCTCGATTTGCGCGGGGGTGGTCTCTTCCGGGGGTCGGCGAAGGTAAAGGAGGGCCCGCTCCATCAACTCCAGCTTCAGCAGCGTCGCTCGATGCTCTCTTTTCAATAAATGGGTGGGGTCGCCCGATCCTTTGGTCTTCTTTTTCCCTTTCATCGGCTGTCCCTCTGCGTTGGCCCCAAGGAGTTCTTTCCAAAGAAGTCTTCTTTTGCTAGAATGGCGCGGACCGGATACCGAACCTCAAACCCAAAGGAATGATCATGAAGAAAGCGACCCTTCTTCCCCTCCTGGGGGGAATTCTGTTCTTGTCTGTTTTTGCTCTCCAACCGGCCACGGCGGAGCCGACCCCCTCGCCCGAGTTGCCTGCCCCTTCCGCCAAAGGGGCGGAAGCGCGCCGCGATAAGATC
>SCUR01000171.1 GCA_004297235.1 Candidatus Manganitrophaceae bacterium
CCCGCGATCAGCAAATTGAACGGCATCGAGAAGGGGACCAAGGTCACACTTGAAATCGATGAAGAGAACCGCGTGATGGATGCCCATCAGGGATAGAAAGACCGAACGCGCTTCCGTTAGAGAATAAATGCGGGGGACCAGATCGCAACAGAGGTTTGGTCCCCCTTTCATTTTGCGGTCGACCCTTCTTTATCCCTGTTTCAGACCGATGAATTTTGCTTGATGTTTGCTCTGGCTTTTAGTATGTTTTCTATTTGGCACAAATGGGAATCAGCCGACGGTTTTTTGATCGATCGCTGAAGCAGGCAGATCCCTTTAATCAACGCCGGTGGGCTCATATTGTCCCCGCGAGGCATGGCTCCGATGAAACAAACAGGAGGGAAAGAGCCGGATCGGCTCCCCGATAGCGCGGGTCAAAAAAGAACCGGATTTTCTCGGATCTTCCGCCAGGGATTGGACTTCTTTTTTCAACCCAAAAAGCGGACGATTCTCTTCCCGGCCGGTCGTCCCATCGGGATCCTCTTTCAAAGAAACCAAAATGACCGATCGGATGATGCCTGGAAAGAGATCGGTCCCGCCTCCGGCGAGATGACGATTCCGGCCGATCAATCGCTTCGATTGAAGGTGACCTCGGGAGACGGCGCTTCCGTCGATCTCTCTCCCCTTTCCGCCTTTAAACCGGTTGACCTGCAAAGCCTCCGCCTGGAATATACGGGGATTGCCGATACCGATTTGGCCCATCTTCATCACTTGATCGGGCTGAAAGAATTAGAGCTTAAGAATACGGCCGTCACCGGGAAGGGGTTCGTCCACCTGCGCGGGTTAAAACGCCTGGTCGAGCTCGGACTCTGGGAAACTCCGATCGATAATGGGGGGCTGGAACACCTTCGGGACTTCACCTCCCTGCAAGAGCTCGACCTGGGAATGACCCAGGTCACCTGCTCCGGACTGATCCATCTTCAAGGGATGAGAAACCTCCGACGGCTTTCATTGGGAGGAACCCAGGTCGGGGACAAGGGGATGGCTTTTTTGCGGGAGCACACCGCACTCCAGGGTTTGTTCCTCGGCTGCACCAAAGTCAGCGATACGGGACTGGGGCAGCTGCGCCAATTGCCCCAACTGCAACGGATCGCCCTGGCCGCAACCCGGGTGACCGATGAAGGTCTCGGCCACCTGAAACATCTTCGGACGTTGGAATGGCTTTATTTGGGGGGGACTCGGATCAGCGACGGCGGCCTGGTCCATCTTCGAGAGTTGCCGGCCTTGAAATGGCTCTATCTTCCCGGAACGGCACTCACCGATGCCGGGCTCGTGCATCTGAGTGCCCTTCCGAACTTAAAGGAAATCGATCTTAAGGACACCGCCATCAGCCGCGTGGGACTGGCCCGGCTACGACGGGCCCTGCCTGAATGCAAAATCACATTTTAGGAAATAGCGGCAGACCGTTTCCTGTCTTGTAAAAACCGGGCGCCCCGAACGGCCCTCCATCTCGAAATCAATCGCCTACAGCTTTTCCTTGAGGATCACCTCGGCGTCGATGAAATACTCGAAAGGGCGACCCGCCTGTCTTCCTTCGACATGATAGGTTCCCTGAACCAGGGCATGATGGCCTTGCCGGACCGCGGGAAGCGTCAGGCTGACCACCTTGATGATTGGGCTTGAATTGCTCGCGTTCGGGGACTCCTCTTCCAGAACGAGCATGACATACTCGCTTCCTCGCCGCCCTTGCTGAACCTCAATCGATTGGACCCGGCCGGTAACCACAATCCGGTGGCCGTCATATTGCCCCGGCGCCTGCTTCAGGTCGTTGAGGGTGACCAGCATCGGGAGCTCTTTGACAGGCGGCTCGGCAGGGAGAAGCGACGGCGAGGCGAAAAAAAGAAAAAAGCTTGCCAAAAAGATCGGGACAAATCGGCTCTTTGCTATTACATTGAAATAACATCGGCTCGTTTGACGCATTGTCGATCCTTTTAAAAGGTGAGAGGTTCTGTTATAATCCCGCCCGGTGCGGGACTCCGCTCTGCATTCTTTAATTATACAATATTTCTGGGGAGGCATAATGCAAATATCGAACCGCTTTCTAAAGGTGCTCTTCGGTGGGCTGATCTGCTTGAGCATAAGCGGACTCTACCTCACGGGTCACGGGGCGGAGGCAGCAGAAGAGAACCCGGTGCCGGGTATAGAGCAAGAGGGCCAAGAAGCAAACCGGAAAATCTTATTCGAGCTTTTCTTGCCGGCGGACCGGAAAGGTGATCTTGAACAGATTAAGAAAGAGCTGGAAGCGGCCTCGGTTACCCGCATTCGGGCTCAGTTCTTCAAGCTGGGAAAACCGATCCAGAACATTGCCATCGGAAAGAACGTCCCCGCGCCGGTGGCGCGCTTGGCGATTCGGTTGGCCCTCACCTACAATGAGGGGATCAAATTCATTCTTCCGGAGTACCGCTATTTTCACGACCATATCGTCATCGGCTCTTCAGCCTATGATGAGGCCTCCCTGATTCCGGTGACCCCGGAGAATGTCGAGAAGCTTCGCAACCCGAATCTAACCACCGATGAGTTCCACACCCTCTACCGTCATTTGACGGGAG
Source organism: Candidatus Manganitrophaceae bacterium (assembly GCA_004297235.1). GTDB lineage: Bacteria > Nitrospirota > Nitrospiria > SBBL01 > Manganitrophaceae > Manganitrophus. The sequence continues at coordinate 2,589 of SCUR01000171.1, forward strand.
AGGATGTTCGCCTTCCAAAATACACTGATTAGCGGTTGTGAAGGCCCGGAGCCCGGCTTCAATTCGGCCTCAAGGCGAGGATGAGCTTCGGCTCCCACTTCAGGCAGGCTTATCGCCCCCCCCTGCGAAATGCCACCCCGGGTGTCGCGGCACCGGACGGAAAAACCGGATATCCCGGGAACTGACGCTCTCTCCGGACGCCTCTCTATAAAACAGCCGTGAGTGGATTCGTTCAGCGCCTCGAAGATTAATATTCCTGGAGTTCGATCGGCGGAACCAGATGATGCGGCTGCAACGCGGTGTCGAGCCGGTACTGCATTTGAAGATCGTGCAACGGGATCTTAATCTCTTCAGAATCGAATTCAAAGTTGAGATCAACCTTTCCATTCGCCTCGACCCGAATCGGCTTGGCCAGCACTTTCATATGAGGGTGCCAGGCAATTACATCGTACTCCCCCGGCGGCAGGTCCGGAATCGTGAAGCTCCCGTCCGCTGCCGTCACGGCAAAGTAAGGATTGCCGATCGCGATCCCCCACGACTGCATATAATCGTGCACCCCGCATTGGGTCCGGAAGATATAATGTCCCTTGCGAAGGCGGATCGTTTTGCTGGCGATCGTCTCGGGGGTCAGCGGTTTGTTGAACATGGCAAAGGTATAATCGTCCTTGAGCGTGTAGCCCTGAACATCGTGCGCAATCGGATCTTTGTTGATCATGGTGAAGGGATGGTTATTTCGAATCGGGGTGACAAAGGGCACAATCCGGCAGTTTTCGATGGTCGCCTCCGGTGTGTAGCTAAACAGCTTGCCTTTCTCGACACCGACGATCGCCACAACGACATCCTTCAATCCGCCGTCTGAGGCCACCTGAAAATCTCGAAGCAAGCGATTCCCCTTCCCGTCGGAAATCCGGCCGCAAAGGTCGATATTCGGTGAGAAGATTAAATGATAGATTCGGGGCGGAGGGGGCGTCCCCTTCAAGACGACTTTTCCTGTGACGGTCCCCGGCGAAACGACCGGGCCTTCCTCATAACCCCACCCGGTCGATTGACAAAACAGAACCAATGACACAAAAAGGGCTGCAGCGATTCCCTTCCCTTTTGAAATTTCGAAACTCACGGTAGACCTCCTGATTTTTTTACTCGATGATGATTCGATCGTCCCCTTCTTTAAGCATGTGATCGTGGGGCGTGGCGGGGCTGATCCGGCGATCTTGCTGGGTCTCGTAGATCGGCCGCTGGACCTCCTTCGAGTCGAACTCAAAATCGATCGAGACGGCTCCGTTTTCCGGAACCGTGATCTCCTTTTCAATGATCTTGAAGTGCGGATGCCAAGCGGTGATTTTATAGGTACCCGGGGGAATCTTATCGATTGTAAAAAGCCCCGCCTTCTTGGTCTTCGTGTAGTAGGGGTTGTCAACGACGAATCCCCAGCTCTGCATGAATTCATGCATCCCGCAGATCATCTGAGAAACCCGCTTTCCCTGAGCGAAATTAAGAATCCCCCCCCGCGGCTCGGTTGAAACCGGAAGAGGAACATTCAAGATGATATTTCCCTTCTCATTCTGGAAGACCTGGATGTTGTGAATCACCGGGTCTTTGTTGATCATCGAAATCGGCTCATGATTCTCCAACACGGTGACATTCGGATGCTCGTGGTGGACTTTGCCGTCTTCGGCGACAAAAAACTGCTCGTCGTCGGGAACTTCGGCCGGGTGAAACATGCAGTCGACCGCGACGAAATTCGACCGGATCGGCTTAAACGGTTTTCCCTTCTTGACCGCCCGGAGCGCCACCACCGCGTCCCCCAGCCCGCCATCCTTTGCGACAATGAATTCCTTAAGGCGGACATTTCCCTCTCCGTCTGATATCTTTTTACAGAAAGGACCAAACGGATAAAGAACCAATGGAAAGATCCGGGGTTCGGGAACATCCCCCTTCAATGTCACCTTTCCGGTAATGGTTCCTCCGTGGACGACATCCGCCTCCTGATAACCCATCGCGATGGAAAGATCGCATAAGCCTACCATCCCCACCAGGACCGATGCTAAACGAAAAAAAGTGAAGATCTTCACGGTATTTCTCCTTTAATAGCAAACGGGGCAGGGGTAGTGATGCCCCCCCTGCCCCGCATTGTAAAGAATAACGATCGAGTTACTTATGCAGCATCGACAACGGACCGGGTGCTTTGTCTTTAAGCTCAGAAACCGTTTCCGGCGCCTCTTCTTTCGGAGCCTCGGCGGTCTTCCCGCCCACCTCCGAACCGCTGTTCAACGGAAGGATTTTCCGATCGCCTCTTGGAAGCGCTCTCAGATAGCCCCATTGTCCGGCCGCCGCATACGGCATCCGATGATTCTGCCAGACGTAGTCTCCCGGAACGGCGAACGGTCCGCCCGCCCCCTCCTTCAGATAGACGTCGAGATATTCGGCGCCGCCGAACTGAAGGCTGCTGAGCATGTCGGCCCCGACCATTTCCGGTTTAAACGGCCACTCATGCCCTTCGATGCTGAAGATTTGGTTCTGCTCGTTGAAGGCGCCGAAAACATGGATCCGGACCGGATCACCGGCATGCGCCATGATAATCGGTGTGGCCAGGTTACCCGCCTCGGCTGCAACGCAGGGGGTGAACATATTCCCCGGCTCGCACCCTTGCTCTTCACGATACATCCACGGCTCGTTCCGGTAGTTGACCCCGGTGAGTCCGCCGATTTGCTGAATGTAGGGCATGAACGACGTTCCGATGATGTTGTCCTCGTCTTGGAAGAAAAGGGACGCATCCCGATAATCGGAGCGGCCGACACTGCTCGGCTGTGAACGGTCAAGGATCACATCGACCGCCCAGGCGTTTTTCATCGACACATCGTCGCCGGTCATCGGATCGCGGTATTTTGCTCCCTTCGGCCCGACAATGATGGCGCCAAAGAGGCCATCCCGAACGTTATTGATGAAGTTGCCCCAGTCCCATACCAGCGAAGAGAACTCGCCATATTGCGGATGAGCATAGAAGGTATAGGTCCGGCTCTTGCCGGGGGCGACCGTCTGGTCGCCCGGATTGTTGCCGACGTTCACCCCGTGCGAATCTTTCGGGTCGAACGAGAGCATATCGGCGCTGAACGACGCCTTGCTCGCCTTCATTTCGTTCTTCAGATTGACTTTGATGCAGTCTCCCGAGTTGACGTGCAGAACGAGCGGCATCGGCTGGGCACCCTCGGTGGCCACTTTTGATTTCTCCCCTTCGAGCATGAAGATTTTGCCCGCGGGATTCGCCACCTGGAGTTTCCGGTCGAAGTCGACGTCGATGAAATCGTTCGCCTTGCTGTTGAACTTCAGCGCCCGATCGGTCGCGATGACGTTGAAGGTCTTCACCGGCGCATCGGACGGGCAGAGCGATTTGGCCGACTGCGGGATCTCATCTCGACCCGGCAGCTTCTTCAAATCAGGCGTCTCCTTGTCCAACACCCGGATAATTCCCCAGCTCCCTTCCGAGAGATGAGAGGCCCGGCCGTTGTAGTGGAGGTAATCCCCCGCCATCTGCTGGGGACCGCCCGCTTTGAAGACCAAGTCATACCGCTCGGCGATTCCGACATGGTGCGCGTTTCTAAAGTCGGAATGCTCCGCATACCGCTCGGTCCGGAAGGCATGACCCGCCACCTTCCAGACATGCGACTCGTTCATCAGCGTATGAAGGAGACGAACGGTAATCGTGTCTCCCAAATAGGCCCGGAGGAGCGGGGTGCTCGGATCTTGATGCGCCTTGCTCGAGAAAATGAGCGTCGGATCCGGATTCATCTTCAACCGTCGCGCCACTGATTCCGCCCGGAAGTTGAATCCCCCTCCGGTGGTGTGGGTTCCGCCGTTGATCATCTTCACCGCGGAGAGATCCAGATCGTACGGCATCTGGAAGGAGAGGGTTTGGCCCGCATCGATCGCGACCTGAATGGTCTGACCGGGCGGGTTGCCTTCCGTAACGACTTGCGCCGTGGTCGGCACGGTGTCATGCGGCATCACCACCAACTCGCGGAAGCTGCCGTTAATGCCGTAGCCGATCGGCTCGGTGGAGTGGATATCGGCGATCGGTCCGCTACGGACCTGCGCGCCGGTGGTCGGATCGTGGTAGGTGGAGCCGGCCGGCTCCACGATGAGCGCGCCGACCCCGCCGTGAGGCCAGGTGGTGGCCCCGAAGGCATGGTCATGCCAGAAGACCGTCCCGACATCGGCATCGAGCCAATATCGCTCCCGAACATATTCGACCGAGGTGATCTCGTTCTTTTTGTGGTCGAACCGAAGCGGCTCGGCGAAGGTGATGGTGTCCCCCTTGATATCTTTGATCCAGAGGACTTCGGAAGTCTTCACCTCATCCATCCCGATCATCAGATCGGTCCCGATGTGGTAAGGGGTCGCCCCCTCGGCCATCTTGATCTTGATGGTGCTCGATCCGGCCTTGGCGTCTTCGACCAACACGGCGTTCATCGGGGTCGGAAGACCTTTGTGCTTCTTTTTGTCCATCTGGGTGAACGGCCGGACCGATTGCTCGTAGGAGAATCCGGTGATCACGCCGTCGGAAGCTTGGTTGTCGAATTGGATGAAGTGAATATGGATATTGATCTTCGACATCTGGAAGTTGGTGGTGTCGTTGTCTTCCCACTCGCTCTTCAAGATGACGTCGACGCAATCATAAACGTTGCCCCGATAGACCAGCGGGATCGTTTTTGGTCCCCCCGGATTTTTCCGGACTTCATCTTCCTCTTCTTTGAGAACATAGATCAGCCCATTCGGGTCGATGACCGGTTTCTCTTTTCCAAGCCCCTTGGTCAACTGAATCGGGGTCTGAATGAAGTGGATGGTATATTGCTTTCTTCCAGCGTTCTCCGGGCAGAGGCTCCATCGACCCTGCTCACCCGGCCGGGCCGGCTGATTGGTCTCCATTCCGGGAGCCCCTTTCGAACCGGGCTCCGTCGATAATGCCCCGGTGTCCTTATCCATATGGATCGGCTCCAACCAGGGGGCCGGCCCATGATGGCGGGCGAACGGAACGCGCTTTCCGAAGTGCGGCTTGAAGTGCGGCCAAGCGAGCTTTCCGGTCTTCTCATCAAAGAGGATCGGCGGACGCTTTCCGGGCATCGGCGATTTGTATTTCGGGAAGTCAAAATTCCCGGTCGACTCGGGTTCGCCCATCGCCTTGTTTCCTTCCCAGGTCCAATCCCAGACGGTGGCATCATACGCTTGAATCTGCCCCTTCTCGTCTGCGGTGTGACCCGGCTGGCCGGCGGGCGGAAGCATCATCTTGACCCATTCCTTGATACCGACATCGGGAATCGGCTTCGACCAATCGGACTTGTCGGAGGTCAGACTCCATTTCTTGTCATACCAGTCCATCGTCTTGCCGACGAGTTTGTCGGAGGTGACCCCCGGCTTGATGCGGCCTTTCCGATCTGGAAGCTCTTGCAGCGGCGGCATGATGTCGGTGCTCGCCATCGGATAGTTGCCCGATTGAAGGGTGTTATAGACTCTCCAGTATCCCCACATCCCGGCCACATAGTGATGGGCCACATGGCAGTGGAAGAGGAAGTCCCCCGCCAGCTGTTGGCAGAGCCCGGAGCCGCACTCGGTCTGAAGATCGAGCACCTCGGAGGGACCGATCACCTGAACGTCGACGCGGTCCGATGTGGTTCGAACTTCCGGATATTTCACCGGCCCGTTTTCAGCGGCCGTCAGAAGGAACTCTCCCTTGCCGTCGGCCTTCGGCTGCCGCAGCCAGCGGATGGTGCCGCCGTGCGGATGGTGCGAGTGGAAGACCTCGCCGCCGCCATGCACCAGGCGGAATTTGGCGGGATCGCCCATGTAGGACCGGGGAATCGTCGTCGGCGCATCGCCGAAGGTGTAAGAGCTGTATCCGAGCGATTCATCTTCATGATGGAAATATTTCTCTTGCAGGGCCAGGTTGTTGACGCCGAACGGCTCGCTCCGATAGTTCATCGCGCGGGCGGAAGGACGATAAGCGTCGGTGTTCGGATCGCGCTGCGGGATCATCTCCCCGTGGCGATTCAAAGGACGGAACGACTCGTCTCCGATTTCATGATAAATCAGGACGAACTCCCGGAAGTCTTTGGAGGTCGGCCGGATCTTCTTGTCGCTGGCGATCATCATTTGCCAGCCGCTCTTGCTCTCTTTCCCGGTGATCGGATCGAGATAGACCGAACCCATCGGCTCGACGATAAATGTCCCGATCATACCGAGACTCGCCTGCTCGCGGCCGACATGGCTGTGGAAGGTGTGCGCCCCTTCCTGCTCGTCGGGCCGGATGTACCACTCGAAGGTCTGTTTCTGTCCCGGCTTGACGGTCGATTCGGGGTTCGAGATGGTCGCTGCTTTTCCACTGGTCTTCACGATCGTGCTGGAGCCGTGGATGTGGAGGCTGACATCTTCGCCGTCCAACTTATTATTCAGCGTGAAGACGATGCAGTCTCCCTGATTTCCGCGGATGTTCAGCGGTTGAATCGTATCGGTCTGAAGACCGGTCGTCACCGCTCCGGGATCGTAGCCTTCTTTCGAACGGGCGTCTTTATTCTTCTTTTCTTCCGCCCGGACCTTATCGAGATTCTCGGCCAGCACATACATGTAACCGGGGTGATAATCTTGCCATTGGTTCAGGGTGATCTCTACATTAATCGCATCGATGTTATATTCTTTCACCGGCGCATTCTTGGGGCAGCGGCCGCCGCCCATGACACTCTCGGAATTGCTGGCCGGTCCGAGGAAGAAGCTGCGATCCATCTGCTGCATGGTCGCCATATCGCCGAAGGCGCCCCCGCCGCTATGGCTTGCGTGCTCGTTCACCCCTTTGGAGATCTCCTGCATCAGCCGGTTCATCGCCGCATCGACCCGGTCGTTATGGCCGGCACGGCCTTCTTCCCGATCTTCCCGGGCGAGCTGGGCCTTGAACTTCTCTTCCCAGCCGGGCGACGCCGCTTCTGATCCTGAAGGGGCGGAATGGTCATGGTCGCCGCCGGCGAAAACCCCCTTCTCTCCCGATAAAACGAGCAAGAGAGCGAAGAGTAGCGTGAAGACGTTGCGTCTTGCGATATTCATGGTGTCTCTCCTTATGCCTCTGTTATTTGTATAAACGGGTCGTGTTGAAGAAAATAGAGCGTTCTGAAATGAGCTTGTCTTAAAGCGTCTGACAATCATCAATTTTTGATTTTCGAGTGGCGTGGAGGTGACAGTCCGATCGTAGTCGGCCAAAATTTGTCGTGAATCTAGCACGCACAATATAACGTGTCAAGCATTTTTTACGCTTGTCCAAGTTTTCGACACATTTTTATGTCATGAAGGCAACAATCGGGTAGTTCTAATTCGGGAGAGTTATTCAGATAAAAGAAAATAATGAACGCCGGATGATGTTGACCGGAATTTTCGCGCAGGTAAATGCGCGGAGGACTCCATAAAGAAGGTCTCCTCCGCGCGAAAAGTCACTTCGGCACTGGACCCCGGTTTTTCATTCGGAGTTCAGGAGAGGGATTGAGGTTTAGAGAAAGAAATTTCGCTTGCGATCGATCGACGACGCTGTGAAAGCCTCGCCTTTTCTAAAAATGGAGCGGCTCCTGCTCCGCGGTCAGCGCGTAGAGATCCCCGTCGTGGGAGCCGACATAGATCG
>SCUR01000172.1 GCA_004297235.1 Candidatus Manganitrophaceae bacterium
TCTTCGGGCGATCCTGGAGGTCCGAAAGCCGAGTCTCTTCGGAGAGCTGATCATTGCGATCACCTTCATTCCGATCTTGGCCCTTCAGGGAATGGAGGGGAAAATGTTCGCCCCGCTCGCCCTCACCGTGGTGATCGCGCTCCTCTCTTCCCTTCTTCTCTCGATGACGGTGATCCCGGTTTTCTGTTTTCTCCTTCAGCGGGGCGGCGCGGAGAAAGAGAGCCTCCTTGTCCGCGGGGCGAAAAGCGTTTATTTGCCGGTCCTGACTTGGGCACTGCGGCGGCGGAAAACGGTTCTCTTCGTTTCCCTCCTGCTTCTGGCCGGAAGCGCCGCCCTGGTTCCTCTTCTCGGAACGGAGTTTATCCCGGCCCTCGATGAAGGGGCGCTCACCCCGCAGGTCATCCGTCTTCCAAGCATTTCTCTGCCGGAGTCGATCGAGATCGAAAAGAAAGTCCAGCAGGCCTTGTTGGCGTTTCCGGAGGTGGAGACGGTCGTCTCCAAGATCGGCTCGGCCGAGATCGCCACCGATCCGATGGGGCCCAACGTCAGCGATCCGATTGTCGTTCTCAAGCCGAGGGGTGAATGGAAAAGCGCGCGGACCAAAGAAGCGCTGGTGGAGAAGATCCGGGCGGAGCTTGAGAAAATCCCGGGGGTCGCCTACAACATGAGCCAGCCGATTGCGTTGCGGGTGGACGAGCTGATCTCCGGCGTGAAATCCCAAATCGCGATCAAGCTCTTCGGCGACGACTTGGCTCTTCTGAAAGAGAAAGCGGACGAGATCGCCCGCCTCCTCTCCGGCATCCGAGGGGCCGCCGATCTTCGCGTGGAGCAGACGGCGGGCCAACCTTACATCACGATCGAAATCGATCGAAGGAAGATCGCCCGCTACGGCATCAACGTGGCCGACATTCAAGAAATCATCGAGACCGCCATCGGGGGACAGGAGGCGACGGAGCTCTTTGAGGGGGAGCGGCGATTCGGCCTGAGTCTGCGGCTCCCCGAGGAGAAGCGAAACAGCTTGGAAGCGATGCGCCGGATCCTCGTCAGCAGCCCGAGCGGCGCCCGGATTCCTCTGGCGGAGTTGGCGCAGCTCTCTCTCACGGAGGGACCGGTCCAGATCAGCCGGGAGAACGGAAAACGCCGGATCGTGGTGGAACTGAATGTGGAAGGGCGGGATATCGGAAGCTGGGTGGCCGAGGCGCAGCAGCGGATCCGCTCCGAGACGACGCTGCCGGAGGGGTATTACATTACCTGGGGCGGCGCCTTTGAGAATCAGCAGCGGGCGATGCGGCGGCTGTCGATGATCGTCCCCCTCACCCTGGGGCTGATCTTCTTTCTTCTCTACATGACGTTCGATTCCTTCCGCTACGCGGGGCTGATCGTGATGAACCTTCCGTTCGCCCTCATCGGGGGGATCTTGGGACTCTTTTTCTCCGGGCTTTATCTGTCGGTGCCGGCCTCGGTCGGGTTTATTTCTCTCTTGGGGGTGGCCGTGCTAAACGGCGTCGTCCTCGTCACCTGCATGAACCAGCTCGTGCAGGAGGGGATCCCGATCGAGAAGGCGGTGATCCAAGGATGCGAGCGACGGCTGCGCCCCGTGCTGATGACGGCGCTGGTGGCGATCTTGGGGCTGATCCCGATGCTCTTTGCCACCGGCCCCGGATCGGAAATCCAAAAGCCGCTCGCCGTTGTCGTGATCGGCGGCTTGATCTCCTCGACCCTTTTGACCCTGCTGCTCCTCCCCTCTCTCTACGCTGGGTTCGAACATCGGAAGCGGAGGTAGCGTGCGATCTCTGTTGAGCCCGGCGGCGTGCCTTCGCCGGAGAATCGAGAAGCATCTTCCATCTCGCCATCGAAGAGCGGCTTGACATGCAGATCCCGGAAACCTATACTGGGTCCATGCCGCCGATCCCGCTTCTCTTTTCAAATCGTAAAGCCCGTCTTCGCTGGCGCTCCCTCGGGATCACCCTCCTTCTCCTCTATTTTCTCCTCTTCTCAATCTTCTCCTTGTTCCATGTCTATGCCGCCAACGAGCTGGACAGCTCGCACGGCTGCAGCATCGGCGAGTGGATTCACCTCGGCCAGCAAGCGACCGCGTTCTTCATCCTTGTCTTCGTTTCCGTTTTGCTTTTTGAAATTCATCGAAACACCGCACCTCTCTTTGTAAGAATCCTCTTTTCGAGCGATCGCTTCGAACGAGGTCCGCCGCTCCTTCCTCTCCTGACCCGCTAAACATTTTCAAAGCAGACCATTTCCGATCGGGCTTCCT
>SCUR01000173.1 GCA_004297235.1 Candidatus Manganitrophaceae bacterium
TCTTCCGATCTTTCATCTTCTGAATCTGCTCCGGTTTACCGAAATATCTCTCCAGCCTCAACCGGCCCGCACCCTCTCGGGCGGAGCGATTCTCGATCTTCATGGAGGAAACCGTTTCTGTCTTCCGAACGGAACCGGATCGATTCATATCCGAACTCATTTCACCACGAGCTTGATCAGGTCCAACAAAAACTCCGGGTAGATTCCCAAAACCACGGAGATCACCGCGCATAAGAGCAACGGAACCACCAAGAAATAGGAGGGCTCTCGAATCGGTCCTTCATGGGGGTGGTCGTGGCCTTTTGCAGCCGCCGCCCCGAGGCTCTGCGGAACCGGATGGAGCCCCTTATGAGACGCTTCCTCGCCCTCCGGCGCCCCTTCGAAAAAAGCCTTATGGACGATCGGAAGAAAATAAAAGGCGTTTAAAAGGGAGCTGAACAACAAAACAAAAATAAAGGCGACCTCTTTCGCCTCCATCGATCCGGTCATCAGATACCACTTGGTCAGGAATCCGGACACGGGGGGCACACCGATCATGCTGAGCGTCGCCAGGGCGAAGGCGGTCATCGTCCACGGCATCTTCCGCCCGATGCCGCTCAGTTCGGAAATGTTGGTCTTGCGGGAAGCGACATAGATCGATCCGGCGCAGAAGAAGAGGGTGATCTTTGCAAAGGCATGGTTCGCGATGTGCATGATGCCGCCCGCCATGCCGCTGGAGGTCAGGAGCGCGCCGCCTAAAATCATGTATGAGAGCTGGCTCACGGTGGAGTAGGCCAATCGCGCTTTCAGGTTGTCTTTTGTCAGCGCATAAATCGAGGCCATCACGATAGTAAAGGAGACGATGAAACCGGTCATGACCCCCAGATTCAACGCCTTCATCAAGTCCACGCCGAAGATATGGAACATGACCCGCAAAACACAGAAGACCCCTGTGTTCACGACCGCCACCGCATGGAGCAGCGCGCTGACCGGCGTCGGAGCGACCATCGCCGACGGGAGCCAGCCGTGCAAAGGCATGATGGCCGCCTTGCTGAGACCGGCTAAAAAGAGGAAATAGGTGATGGTCAGGACCATCGGGCCGGCGGAAGCGGGAAAGACGCCCCCTTCTTTAAAAGCAAAGGTATCGGAGAGGTTGTAAGTCAAAAACATGGCGGTCACGAAGAAGGCCTTCGTCGTCGCCAACAGATAGAAGAGGTATTTGTTTCCGGCGGCGTAAGCCTCTTTGGTTCCGTGATGCGTGACCAGAGGATAGGTGACGAAGGTGATGAGCTCGTAAAAGATGAACATCGTGACCAGATTGGCTGAAAAGGCGACCCCGAGCGTAGCCGAGAGGGTGAGGGCAAAACAGGTGTAGTAGCGGGTCTGGGCATGCTCGTGAAGGGAGCGCATATAGCCGATGGAGTACAGGGTGGTCAGAATCCAGAGAAAAGAAGCGGTGGTTGCAAACAAAAGCCCCAACGCATCGACCCGGAATTCGACGGTGACGCCCGGAAAAAGAGAAAAGAGGGTGTAGTGGAGTTTATTTCCCGCAAGGACTGCGGGGATCATGCTGAGAACGATAAAAAACTTCAGGACCGCGGTCAGGAGGGAACACCCTTCTCGGATGTTCGGATCCTTGCGGGTCGCGACGATGAGCGCAGCCCCGAGTAAAGAAATGGCCACGGCTAATAAGGGCTTGATCGATTCAATTTCCATGGTGGAAACCTCCTTCGCTACCCGGGCAACCCCCGATCCACCTTAGCCTTTTTCCGCCGCTTCGATCACGTCCTTTTGATAGAGAGACCGCGTATCTCAAAGAGCGGTTACCCATTCTTCAGGAGGTCATTAACCAAGGGCGTTCTCCGCCCTTTCAGTGTCAATTCGTCCACGGTTCTCATCGCGAATCAAGCGGATACAAGCCGCCCATTTCCTCGCGCGTAAGGCTTCGGAGAGAGCTGAGAACCCTTCAGCAACCCCGCCGAGCAAAATCGATTGATCGATTCCAGCGGCAGAGCCGTCTCAAAGTAAAGGCCGACCTAAGCGATATTTCTGATCACTATTTAATCTTTGACCAAACTCAAATTGCTGCGTCTTACGGCTCGACCGATATTTTAATCTCCTTATGCTCATGCGCCTCCGGCTTATTTCCATGAGACCAGGTGTGCTCGTAGGCAATAATCTTCCAGCGTTGCTCTTCACTCAGCTTGTCTTTCCACGCGGGCATCTTCGTCTTGGGAACCCCTTCCGAGACTCTCCAGAACCAATAGCTGTCGGAATATTCATTGATCTTTTTGGCGACGCGGAAGTCGCGCGCCCCGCGTTGCTTGGGCCGATCTTTGGCCGAATCGATGGAGTGGCAGCCGGAGCACCCTTCCTTCGCCTCTTCTTTCTTTCCCTTGAATTCAAATTCGAGCTTGACCGTCTCGAAAAGTTTCTTTCCTTCTTCGATAATCTTCGGGTCGGTCCACCATCCCTTCGGCATGTGCTTGTCGGCATACACCTTGGGAACCGGCTTCAGCGGCTTATCTTCATCTTCTTGCGCACGGGCAGAGAGCGGCGCTACAACCATAGCAACGGCAACCACGCTTGAAAGAAAGAACTGAAACACCTTTTTCGTCATCGTTTTCCCCTTGTGTATGAGATCTGACAAGATGCCATCCGTTCCGAATTTAGGAATCAACGACCATCCGGGGGCTTAGGATCGCGGTTCCGTTGTCCCCTTCTCCGGTCGCTTTTCCTGACTATTAAAATGATCCAGGGTATGACACGCAAGACAATTCTTATCTTTGACCAGCTTCTCGCCCTTCTTGACCATGTCGGGGTTTGAAACCGACTCGGAGACTTGGGCCGCCTGAGAAGCACCGCCGCCCAGACTATAGAGATATGCAATCAATGAGCGGATCTCCGCATCGGGAATCCCGAAATTCGGCATGTTCACATCGGGCCGGATCAATTGAGGATTCTTTATCCAGAAGAAAACCCATTCCGGCCTCAAGCGCTTGGCCGTCTCGGCCAGATTCGGACCGACGATTCCGCCCGTCTCGCCCCCCTTGTGGCAAGCATCGCAAGCATATTTATCGACGAAGAGCCTCTTCCCCTTCTCAATCTCGGCCGGGTTCGAAAGGGCCAGACCGGAGAGAGGCGCGGCGGAAACCCCGCCGTCTTTCTGCGTCATGAGAAATGCGGTCAACGCCGAGACCTCTTCATCGCTTAATTGGAAATTCGGCATCTTCGATTTGGTGAGAGGGATATAACCGACCGGTCGGACTCTTTCGGGGTCTTTCAAAAATTTCGAGAGCCATTCGGGATTAAGCTTGCTTCCCTCATGGCCCAGGTTGGGAGCGATCGGTCGAGGCGGACCCTGCTTGATGTGACAGATTTGACAATCGGAGGCGCCTCCTCTTCTTACATCGGAAAGCCGAACTCCTTTTTCAGCCTCGGGAGCTTTCTTTTCCGAGAAGCCCCGAATGTATGCGATGACATCTCGGATCTGTTCATTGGAAAGGGTCTTCCCCCAAGGAGGCATCGAAACGGAAAGCTCGACAGCGGCCCCTCCCTTATCAATCACCTCGTAAATTTCTCCATCGCTCAAGCCCTGCACTTCGCCGCTCGTCAGGTCGGCCGGATGGGGATCGAGGTTTTCTGAATTGACCCCGTTCCCCTTACCGGAAAGGCCGTGGCAGACCGCGCAATAATGGTTAAAAAGGCGCTTTCCTTGAATCGCATTTCCTTTAGACGGAGGAGTGGAGGGTGGTTCTTTCTTAGGAGAGGCCCCCTGGACGGAGATGGAGGGGGTAAAAAAAAGAAAAAAAAGGAGACCGACTAGAACAAAAAACTTTCTTTCAAACAATCTTTAGTCCCTCATTATCGAAGAAGTGACCAAAACCATCCCTTGATTGTCGAGACGAGTGCGGGATGGAACCAGGGAGAAAAACCCTGTTGATTAATCTGCACGGGGGGG
>SCUR01000174.1 GCA_004297235.1 Candidatus Manganitrophaceae bacterium
AAGAGACCCGGCCCGGAGAGGACCCGCTCATAGCTCACGGTAGGGAACTGCCCGAGCAGGTATTCGAGCAGTTCGATCTCGATGCCGTTCCGGGGGGCGAAATCAGAATGCCCCCCTTCCGAGGCCAACGGGAGGTATCTGACTCCGTCCCAGATCAGCAGCGCCTCCCCCAGGCCGGTCCCGGCGGCAATCAGCGCCTGGTTTCCCCAGAGGTCCGGATCGCCGGGATGGAGGGTAAAGAGATCCTCCCCCGTCAGCGCCAACGCCCCATAAGCGGTCGCCTCCACATCGTTTAACAGGCGCACCGAGGGGATGCCGAACGTCCCCCGCAACGCGACCGCATCGACCATCCACGGGAGATTGGTGATCCGGCCCCGCCCGGCGATCACCGGCCCCGCAACCCCAAAGCAGGCCCGTCCGACCGGCGCGCGCTCCTCCGCAAGAAATTCCAGGACAATCTCCTCCAGATTCTGATATTTTTGGCTCGGAAAAAGCTGCTCCCGGATCGGGATCAACTCTTTCTTCCTCTCCCGAAAGAGGGCCAGATGAGTCTTGGTCCCGCCGAGATCCCCCGCCAGGATCAGATCGACCGGATGACTTGTTCTACGCCGCCTCTTCTCCATAGATCCTCATGATCTCCCCAAGGAGCCGAATCGCCTCGGCCCTCGGCCGCTGAAACGCATTTCGCCCGATAATCGAACCGAAGCCGCCCCCGTCCCGAACGGACCTCGCCTCATTGAGAATTTCTTCCTCCTCGTGAACAGACCCTCCGGAGAAGATAACGATCCGCCGGCCGTCGAACGCGCTCTGGACAACATGGCGGACGCGCTCGGCGAGGGTCTGGATTGGAATTTTGATCTTCTCATAAACCTTCTTGGCCTCCTCCTGCTCGATATGGTCGGTGGGGAGTTTCACCTTGATGAGATGCGCCCCTAGTTGCGCAGCGATCTGAGCGGCGTAAGCGATGACATCGATCGCCGTCTCCCCGGATTTGCTGAGGCCCGAGCCTCGCGGGTAGGACCAGACGACGACCACTAACCCCGCCTCCTTCGCCTCGGCCGCGATTTCCCGTAGCGCCTCGTACATCTCCCGGCGGCGCGCCGATCCGGGATAGAGGGTGAAGCCGACGCCGACGCAGCCGAGGCGAAGGGCATCCCGAACCGAGGCGGTGACCGCCGAGATCGGATCCTTCTCATCGTAAAGGATGTCGTGATTGTTCAGCTTTAAGATCAGCGGGATTTCCCCGGCGAACGACGCCGCCCCCGCCTCAATGAAGCCGAGCGGCGCCGCATAGGCGCTGCAGCCGGCCTCGATCGCCAGCTCGAAATGATAATGAGGATGATAGGCGGGAGGGTTGACGGCGAAGCTGCGCGCCGGGCCGTGCTCGAACCCCTGATCGACCGGGAGGATCACCAGCCGGCCGGTCCCGGCCAACCGGCCGTGTTCGAATAGACGCGCTAGATTCGTCAGGGTCCCGGGGTTCTCATTCCCGTACCATCCCAAGATCTCTTTGACCCGTTTGCTCATGGCATCCTCCGTCCGAATCCGATCTTCCGACCGCTATGCCGCCTCGGCCTTCTCTTTCTTTTGGGTCGGGAGGAACTCCTTTACAATTC
>SCUR01000175.1 GCA_004297235.1 Candidatus Manganitrophaceae bacterium
CGATCTTACACAGCAGTTGTCGGCGACCACCCGGAGCCGGCACGGATTGACGATCGATTCACTCCAGCAGTACTCGGGCCATATCGACAATGCGGGGGTGAATTCGCCTATCAAAGATCCGACCAATTTGGGGCCGACTTTTGTGGTCGATTTTGATGTTTACCAACAGCAGCAACTCAATGGGGTCCGGTTCGCGTCGGCCACGCCGTTTTGTACCGGGCCGCCAGGCTGCGCGGCGTGTACGAGCACGATTGAATTTGACACCCTGGGGATTCCAACAAACGACGCCGGGACTCCTCTCTGCAGCGTGTCACTGGTCTTAACAAGGAGCGGGGCGGCCAACCAAACGGTTACGATTGAGGCGAACACAGGAAAAATAAACTAGAGATAAAAAGATGGGGATGCGGGGTTTCACTTTTATTGAAATTATTCTGGTGATCGTACTCATGGCGATTGCGATCCCGGGGCTCGTTTCCGCCGTCAGCTTCATCGCCAAATCCCAGGTCAATCCAATAGGAACAACGATCGCAGCCGATTTGGCGCAGGAGGAGATGGAGACTATTATTGCCAAGAAGAAGTCTTCCTGCGGAACGTGCGGTTATGCCAATACGCCGCCGACAAACTGCAACACACCATTGGTCGGCGCTTTTGCGGCCATGGCAAGTCCCTTTTCAAATTACTGGAAAAAAACGGATGCAGTTTGTGTCCAGCCTGATTTAACGACAACATCCCTCATCGATTTGGGCTATAAAAGAATCACCGTAACAGTGCAAGCCCGTGGTGTCGGGCCGAGCGTCCCGGATGCCGTGATGGTCACACTCGTAACAGGGCCTTGAACGATGAATCAAAAAGGGGTCACCCTCATTGAGTTGATGTTATCGATTGTGCTCATCGGCATCATCGCCTATGTGATGTCCGATGCTTTCGTTTACTCCAGCCGGAGCGTCTTGACCGCAAATTCGGTGAGGGACGCCACACAGACGGGACGATTGGCGATCGATCGGATGGTCCGTGAGATTCGGAATGTTCAAAACAACCGGTGTGTCCAGACGGCGACAGGGCAGACCTTCAGATTCGTCGATGGAGACAATAATAATATCACCTACAGTTGGAACGGGGTAGCGGGACAGCCGCTGACGCGGACCTTAAACGGGACACCGAATACAATGCTCGATCAGGTGAACAATCTCGTCTTTACCTATTACAGGAATGATGCGACCGCGGTCGGAGCACCGGTCACGTGCGCCGCCACCCCCTGTTCGCCCGCCTGCGCACCGACCGATCTCTGGTCGGTGAATATCGACTTGACGACACAATCGGGCGGTCAGACGGTGCAGCTTCGATCGCAGGTGCATCCGGGCGGTTTCTAGGAAAACTTTATGAAGGAGAGGCGGTATGATAATCAGCGCGGTGCGAGTCTCATCATCGCGATTGCTCTCCTTCTGGTAATGGGAATCATCTCGGCGGCCTTTGTATCGATGGTGAACACGGAGACGTTTATTTCGATGAATCAATCGGGCGGACAGCAGACCTTCTTTATTGCAGAAGGCGGCGTCGAGTTCGGTCAGCGCTCCCTGGCCCAGAACCTTGATTGGTATCGAAGCGCGGTTGATCCGATTCTCATCCCTGCTACCAACTTAGGAGCGGGGTCTTTTTCGGCGAATATCAATCTCCCTGCGACGATGCTCCGATCTCAAGTTCCGTCAGGTACGCTCGGTACGATTCGGGTTTACACGACCGATCGGTTCCCGGCCAATGGGAACTTGCAGATTGAGGATGATATCACCGGAGGTGGCGAGTTTGTAACCTACAATGGGACCGGCCCCACGACCTTCACGATCACCGCGAGAGGGGTCTCGATTGGAGGGATTTCGAACGGGACCTCTCCCCATTCCCGAGGGGATGTGGTCTATCCGGTGACGACCCTTTCGGTGGCCCTTGTAAACAGTTGCACGGCACCGGCCTCATTTACAATCGCCACCCACCCGAAGTTCCTTGGCGCGGGGACGGTCGATATCGAGGGGGAGGAAATCAGTTATACCGGCTCGACCACGGCGGGCGGAACGACGACCCTCACAGGGGTAACGCGATGCCAGAATGGAACGGCGTCGGCGGCTCATAACCTCGGTCGACCGGTCACGCCGATGTTGGTCGATACGACCTCGCCTGATTTTGAAGCGGAAGTTATTTCAACCGGAACAGTCGGACTCCCCATAACCGGAAATGCGGCGCGGGTGGTTCGGAAAACGGTGCAACGTTAATGAACAGGGTTACAGCCAGAAGCCAGTGGAGATGTGTTCTTTTGGCTGGACTGATTCTGTGTCTCTGGAGAGGGCCTGTCGAGGCAGCGCGGAGTTATACAATTACACAAACCCCCGCGCTGGGGACGCAGCTTGTCATGGGGAGCACGGTGTCGTTCACCTATCGGATTACCAATACCAACACTGGAAGTAATACTGGCGAGCGGATCTACGAGATGCGGTTCCGCCTCCCGGGAACCGGGACCATCTTTTCTTCCACCACCGCCGCGCCGGCGGGATGGACCCGCACCGCCTATAGCACAACCTCTGTGACGTTCCGAGCGACCAGTTGGGCGAACGCGATTGCGACCGGGACGTTTAAAGACTTCACCATAATAATGGTCATGCGGACGACGTCGGCGAATGTCAACGAAACCCTCCGGGACATCCGGGCCCGCTACACGACGACCACTACCGGGCCGCCATTCTCAAGATTGTCGTCGTTGACCACCAACAATCCCGGATCATGGGCATTGAGAGCATTGGCTGCAACGATTCAAATTACCGACACATCGAATAATCCAATCTCCTCGGTCCAATCGGGCGGGAGCTTTAAGGTGATCATCACGGTGACGAATCGCTCGTCTTCCACCCAGTCAAGCATCGTCGTCGGCAATGGGGGAAATCGGCCGGTGGCCACCGTCGGGGCACCTCCCGCGGGCCCGGCCCCCTATCCAAAAGTCACGCTCAATAGTCCGACGCCGGTTTATAGTCCCAATCCGCTTACATTGGCGCCAGGGGCGACCGGAACGATTACCTTTACTTATACGACCAGCGCGGCGGCGCCCAATCCGGACAGCGGCACGGTCACCTTCTCCTTCTATGTTCGGAACAGTACTGGAAGCGCCACTTCCATCAATCCGATCACCTCGGGCTCCCTCAACGTAAACACCCCGAGCGCCAGTCTCAGCGTCAACCCCCTCTGCGTCTACCTAGGCCAGAACTTCACGGTGACGATGACGCTCACCAACAGCGCTCCGAACGCAATCATTAACGTTACGCCGACGCTGACCCCCTCCGTCGGAGCCCCTATTGTCCTCGATGCCGGCACAGTTCCGAATCCGAATCCAGCCCCTCCGAATGGCCCGATTCCGGCATCGAACAGCGGAACTTTTCTTTTTACCTGGGTCTACCAGGTCAACGGGGGGACCGCCGGGGATACATTTGGGTTCACCGGCTCAGCCTCGGGAACGGAGCAGGGGACAGGAACTCCCCGATCAACGCTGACGACCACCTCGCCGACGGTGACGCGGGCGGGGTTTACCACCACCATCGACCCTCCATCGACCAATGCGTCGAGCACCAATCAGGAGCTGACTTGGTCGTTCACAAATCAGGGCTGTAACGAGGTTAAAGCCGTGTCGCTCTCGATTCCACCGGGATGGTTGTGGGGAGGAGATGCATATTCTCTGGTGGAGAAGGCCGCCGGAACCTTTGTCGAAACCTGGACGGTCTCGGGAACCAATCCGGTTGTTTTCAACGCCCCGGTGGGGGATGAGATGATTATCGGAGGGTCGGGGGAGTTTCGGCTGGTTTTCACCGCGGTGCCGAGCGCTCCGGAGACTAGCACCTTCACGCGGATTATCACCGACATAAACAACGCTTCGGCGACGTTGAACATGCCATTTACGGTTGACCCCTTCAACACCGGGGGATTGAATCAAGCCGACACCGAGTCGTACCGCGAGGACTTTCGATGAGCGATCGGGTTTTTCGTGTGAACGTTAGAAAAATAAATTCATTATTCCTTTTTGGTTGGCATCGTAAATGAAAACATCCGAGATTCTTCAAGAGGTCGATATCCCGCGGCACAAGCTCTACTATCTGGAGCAAAAAGGATATGTCACGCCGAAGCGGATTCCGATGGGTGATTTGGAAGCGCGGGAGTACAGTGACGGCGATTTGATCAAAATTAAATCGATCTGGAAATATTTGATGAAGGGATTCAAACACAAGGTCGCTTACGAGATGGCGATGAAGGAGATCGTCTCGATGAACGGAGCGAATGGGACCGGGACCTCCACCAATGGACTGTCGAGGGGATAGCATGGATTGGCTGCCGTTTAGTAAGCCGTTTTGGGGGATCGACATCGGGGCAAGCTCGGTGAAGGTGGTCCGTCTTTCTCGGACGCGGCAAGGGGTCAAGCTGCTCGACATCGGAATTAAGGAGCTTCCACCCGAGCAGGATTTCCGTCAAGAGAACATCGCGTCCGCCCTGGAAGAGCTGATCAAAGAGAAAAAACGGCCGAAAGCGGTGATTAATTTTTCAGGTCCGGCGCCGTTGATCCGTTATTTGACCCTTCCCGCCATGCCGAAAGAAGAGCTTGCGGAGGCGGTGAAGTGGGAAGCCAAGAAGCTGGTTTCGATTCCGATGGAGGAGATGATCCTCGATTTCATCATTGCCGGAGGAAGGCAAGAGCGGGATACGAAACGATACGATTTAATCCTGGTCGTGGCCGAGAAGAGTACGCTGCGGGAACAGTGGGCAATGATGCAGCGGGCCGGTTTGGAGATCGTGGCGATTGACGTCAATCCGCTTTCGCTGATGAATACGGTCCGGCTGAGTTACGGGAAAGAGCTGAGCGGGAATTTCATCTACATCGACATCGGCGCCGTGAAGACCGACATGACGATCTTAAAAGATGGGGTGCTCCGGTTTACTCGGCGAATCGAAGTCGGGGGAGAGCAGATTACCCGTCGGCTTCAGCAGGAGATGAATCTCTCCTTTGAAGAGGCGGAGAAATTAAAACGGGAAAAAGGACTCGGTGCGGAGGAAGCGGCACAGACGGTGATCAAAAGCGAGATGGATCGCTTCATCGTGGAGATTCAACGATCGATCGACTACTATCGGGCGCAGTTCCGGGAAGGTGTCTTCAAGAAGATGGTCCTGATGGGGGGCGGGGCGCTTCTTCCCGGGTTTTCCGATTACTTCGGAAGCTATTTCGAGGCCGATATGGAAATCGACGATCCCCTCGCGGAGATCGTTGGAACCGAGTCGGCCGGCGCGATTCGAGCCATCGCGCCCCGTTTTTCGAGCGGGATCGGGTTGGCCCTCCGCTCTCATTAATGCCGCGACTCTCCCCGGGAGGGCGCGGATGAGGATCTATGAAGGAACACATTAATCTTTTCCAACCGGACCTTCTGGAAGGGACCCTGAAGGCGAAGACGCCGAAGAAAAAGCAACTGCTCGGCACTTCGGCGGTTGTATTTCTTCTTCTTTTTATCGTTGTGTTTTATATCCAGGACGGAAAGAAGCAGATTTTGCTGAAAAGAGAGGTGGATGCGATCCTTCAACAACGGCAACAGCTCGAACAGCAGATGGCGAGCCTGGGCGTTCTCTCCGGAGAGAAAAATGGAGCCGGGCGGCTGCTTACCGTCGAGGCGATCTTGAAGGAGCGAATTGCCTGGTCAAGGGTATTGGTAGAGGTCAGCCGGGTTGTTCCGGAGGGGGTCTGGATTACCGCGTTGGAGAACAGTGCGGAGAAGGGGGTGCGACTCGATGGATTCGCATTATCTTATCCCAAGGTGACCGACCTTATGTCTTCTCTCGAGGTGTCTCCCCTGTTTCAAGATGTGCTGCTTGATTTTTCACGGCAGAATTCCGGCGAGCGGAGAGTCGATTTCTCAATCCATACCCGTTTGAAGCAAGCCGGTCCGGAGAATCGATTGGGGAAGAAATGAGCGTACTCACTCAAATCCAGTGGTCAAAACTATCGAAACGCGAGCGAATTCTCTTCGTCTCCACGCTGTCCGCGGTCCTGTATGCTCTGGTTTTCTTCGTTTATCAGCCGAGGATGGTTGAGCGTCAGCGACTCGATGCGCAAAAAAAGACCCTTCAACAGGAGATTTCCGCCCTCTCCTCCACGCTTCCTATTCTGATGCAAAAAGCCGAAGGGGGGAATCGCTCCTCCGAACCTGTTTTGACCCTGTCGGATACGTCGCTTTCCAATATCTTGGAGGAAATCGGTCGGCAGGCGCGGATGAGGGAGGTCCAACTGATCGAGCTGAAACCCAGCTTGGCGGAGATGAAAGACGGTTATGAAATTCTGCCGATTCAGATCAGAAGCCGCTCTCGTTTTTTTAATCTGGGAGAATATGTCGCTGCCCTGGAGCGCCTGCCTCGTCCGATTATCGTTGAGCGTCTGAAAATTGAATCGACACCGGAGACCAGTCCGGATGTAATCGCCGAGATGGTCCTCCAGGTCTACAAAGGGGGGGGCGCATGAGAAAAAAGTGTCTCCTTGCCGTGTTGATAGCATCGATTATTTTTGCTGTCCCGGTTTTCTCCAAGGAGACGGCCTCCCATCGTTTATCTCTGGTCGATATCAACCAATCTTTCCTGGAGGAGAAACAAAGTGTGACGGAATGGGGAAGAGATCCTTTTATTCTTCCGGTTCGACCGGCCGGTCAGGTATTGAACAGTGTAGAAGACGAATCAGGAAAGTCGTTCTCGCTCAGCGCGATTATCTATCGAAACGGGGAAGGGTCCGCGATTATTAATCACCGGATTCTTCGGCAGGGTGATCATATCGAAGGGATGATCGTTCAGGAGATCCTCTCTGATCGCGTGATTCTCAGAGGAGGATCCAGGCTAATGGAATTGAAAGTAGATCAGTTTTTAGGAAAGTAACCAGTTGTCGGAGGATCTTTTTTATGAACGCTTTCTGTGCTTTTCGGTCCCGATCGAATCGTTCTGATCTACTGATTTATATTGCCTTTTCTTTTTTTCTTTTTTCAGGGGTA
>SCUR01000176.1 GCA_004297235.1 Candidatus Manganitrophaceae bacterium
TGGATCGGAATGACAAAATAGTTCAAGTTGGCCTGGCACTTAGAAAAGGAGATCTGCTCCGTCTGAATCGCAATCTCGACCTGTTGTGCCAGGGTATTCTGGCAAAGCGACTCTTTCTCCGTCTGATGGACCAAATGGCACAGGAGCGGTTCCTGCGCAACCGACGTGCAAGGCCTGCGTTTCGAAGGGTCGTATATAAAAAGGGAAAGACCGGTCAAAGAGGACAGGGATAGCTGGATTTCTTCCCATCGGTTTCTGCTTAAATCTAGGTGTTTCTGCATAAATAGATAGCCTATTCATTGGATGACGAGAAAGCCCTGTTATAGGGTCACCTTTCCTGCTTTTCTTGTGCTCTTTATAGTCCGAGACTCTTTTCGAAGTCAAGTCAAAAGATAGTAAAGATTGATTAGGGTATGTTATGATGCCGAAAGCGAGGAGTTTTGGATGAACACATTCAAACTGCATTCGAATTTTACGCCGAAGGGAGACCAGCCGAACGCCATCCGGGCGCTTTCGGAAGGGGTGCTTCGCCGAGAGCCGCATCAGGTGCTCTTGGGGGTGACGGGATCGGGAAAGACCTTTACGCTCGCCAATGTGATCGAGCGGGTCCAAAAGCCGACCTTGGTCATCGCCCACAATAAAACACTGGCGGCCCAGCTTTATCACGAGTTTAAGACTTTTTTCCCCGAAAATGCGGTGGAGTATTTCGTCAGTTATTACGATTACTATCAGCCGGAAGCCTATCTGCCTCAGACCGACACTTTCATTGAAAAAGACTCCTCGATCAACGACGCCATCGACCGGATGCGGCACTCCGCCACGCGATCGCTCCTGGAGCGAAACGACATCATCATCGTCGCATCCGTCTCCTGCATCTACGGCCTGGGATCTCCGGAGGCCTATCATGACATGCTGGTCTATCTGGAGGAAGGGAAGGAGATCGAGCGCGATCAGGTGTTGAAAAAACTGGTCGAGATCCAATATGAACGGAACGACTTCGACTTCTACCGGGGAACCTTCCGGGTCCGAGGAGATATGATCGAGATCTTTCCGGCCTCCTCGGAGGATCGATGTATTCGGGTCGAATTTTTCGGCGATGTGGTGGAAGCGATTTACGAGGTCGATCCCCTTCGCGGAACGATCATCCAACGCCTTCCCAAGATCGCCATCTATCCGGGGAGCCATTATGTCATCCCGCCGGAGCGGGTAAATACCGCCCTGCAAGGGATTGAGGATGAGCTTCAGGATCGGATCAAGTTCTTCCGGGATCGGCAGATGCTCTTGGAGGCGCAGCGGATCGAGCAGCGGACCGTTTTCGATCTGGAGATGATCCGAGAAATCGGATATTGCCAGGGGGTTGAGAATTACTCTCGTCATCTTTCGGGCCGTTCGCCGGGGCAGCCGCCGCCGACCTTGCTCGATTATTTTCCGGAGGACTTTCTCCTCGTCATTGACGAGAGCCATGCGACGGTCCCGCAGATCGGCGGAATGCAGGCGGGGGACCACGCCCGCAAGGTTAATCTGGTGGAATATGGATTCCGGCTTCCTTCGGCCTTCGACAATCGTCCCTTAAAGTTTGAAGAGTTCGAACAGTTCATGAGAACCGTTCTCTATGTTTCGGCCACCCCCGGTCCATATGAGCTCGAGCGGGCCAAAGGCCGGGTTGTGGAGCAGGTGATTCGTCCGACCGGACTGATGGATCCGGAGGTCGTCATCCGGCCGGCCAAGGGACAGGTCGATGATCTTTTGGAGGAGATCCGAAAGCGAATCGCCCGATCGGAGCGGGTCTTGGTGACGACGCTCACGAAGCGGATGGCCGAAGACCTCACGGAGTATTATCAAGAGATCGGGCTGAAGGTCCGCTACCTTCATGCCGACATCGAAACGATGGAGCGGATGGAAATCATCCGCGATCTCCGGCTGGGGAAGTTCGACGTTTTGATCGGGATTAATCTTTTGCGGGAAGGACTCGATCTCCCGGAGGTGTCGCTGGTGGCGATCCTGGATGCGGATAAGGAGGGGTATCTCCGCTCCCACCGCTCTCTCATTCAGACGGCGGGGAGGGCCGCCCGGAATGTGACGGGGCAGGTGATCCTTTATGCCGACACCCTCACGCAATCGATGCGGATGATGATCGATGAGACGAACCGGCGTCGACACATTCAATCGGCCTATAATGTGAAACATGGCATCACCCCCGAATCGATCCGGAAAGCGATCCCCGAGACGCTCCGCGAGATCGTCGAAGCCGATTACTATACGGTTCCCATTGCGGCGGAGGAGGGGGAGAGGTATATCCCGGAGCAAGAGCTTCCTCGGGTCCTTCAAAGTTTGGAACGGGAGATGCGGGACGCGGCCAAGCGCCTGGAGTATGAGAAAGCGGCGGAAATCCGGGATCGCATTAATCGGCTGAAGGAGGGGCAGGTACTTCGATGATCGTGTATTGTGGGGGCGGACCCCTGTGCCTGTCCTGGGCGGCCATCGGGAGCCGCCCCTACCAAATGATGTTTTTCACGATTCACGTTTAACGAATAACGCGCTCACGCTTGCTTATAGGTATAGATTCCCAGAATAATGCCGAGGAGGCTGAGGAGATTAATTCGGAAGGTAAAGCCGAGGGTCAATGTGATTAGATGGAGATCAAAGGTAAAGGGAGGCGTGATGCCGATATGATATCCCTTGAGAAAGACATCCTTCAAGAAGCCGGACGGGGAGAAGAGAAGTAAAATCTCTCCCAACACTCCGCCCAGCAGGCCTCCTGCCAAGATGAAGAATATGAGCAACCAAGGTGTTCTTTTTAATACGGCCATCGTTTTTCCCTTGTGAAAGCTATCTTTTTTTCGTTCCGTTGTCAAGTGATTTCACATTTTCTGGCTGTCATTCCCGCGCAGGCGGGAATCCAGACGCAGGGATCATTCCTGGATGCCCGCTTCCGCGAGCAGGACAATTAAACCGACCCGCGATTCAGCTTCTCAACACAAGAAGCAGATTTTCTTCCATCTCCGTTGACACGTCTTTCTGAAGAGGGTATCTTTAACCACGATGAAACTCCACCTACTAGATAACCGGCATTTGAACGTATTGCTGGGACGGGAGCGCGAGCAACGGGGTTCCGAACGGGACGAGCCCGCCCTCGATCTCATGTTGAAGGAAATTCTTCGAAAGGCGAATCAATTTGTCCCGTCGGAGGCCGGATCGATTTTATTGGACGATCCGGTCATCAAGAAGGAGCGGCCCGTTTCGGAAGAGTTGGTTTTTGTCGCCTGTTTCGGCCCCGGCTCTTCGAAGCTCCCGGGGCTTCGGCTGCCGACGAATACCGGAATCGCCGGAGCGACCTATCTCTCCGGGCGTCCCTATTTGAGCAAGAACGTCAAACGAGACAAGATGTTCTACGCCAAGATCGACAAGATCAGCCGATTCAGCACCCGTTCGATCATCTGTGCGCCGATCATCGTGGAGCATTCGATTTATGGCGTGATCGAGCTGATCAACCGCAAGGGAAAGACCAATTTCACCGAAGAGGAGTTGAAGCTCCTTGAGATCTTCGCCGGTTACACGTCGACCTTGATCCAGAACGTCCTGGATGCCCGCAAACATATCGAGTTGTCGAAACGGGACGGACTCACCGGCCTCTACAACGACCGTTATTTCCACAGCCGCCTCGAGCGGGAGGTCCGCCAAATCCGAAAGAGCCCGCACGATCTGATCCTCCTCTTTCTGGACATGGACCACTTCAAGGGGGTGAACGATCAGTTCGGCCATCTGACCGGAAGCCACATCCTGCAGGAGGTCGGCGATATTCTCAAGAAGGTCGTCCCGACGCGCGGGACCACGGTGGCCCGCTACGGCGGCGATGAATTTGTCATCATCTTCTCTCAGACGACCCTGGAGGA
>SCUR01000177.1 GCA_004297235.1 Candidatus Manganitrophaceae bacterium
CTCAAGCAGACCTGCGGGAGCGGCGGCACCGTGAAAGAGGGGGTCATCGAAATCCAAGGCGACCATCGCGATGTCATCGTGGAAGCGCTTCGCAAAAAAGGGTATACCGTCAAACGGTCCGGATAAAGGAAATGAAGACAAAACCTCAAAAACCAAAATGAGAAATTTGCAATGAACGTCTTGGTTTCTCATTGATCTTTCCCGATTTCTTATTGGAGTCATGCCGAAAATGCCTCGTTTTATTCTCATGTTTCTTCTGTTCACCGTAATCACCTTTTTTTTGGGCCGGTTCATGGGAAGATTCTGGTACCGCCGCCCGGCGGCGCGATCCGAGCAGACCCATTCGGCAGACGAGCTGGTGCAAGACCCGAATTGCCTGACCTACCTTTCCAGGAAAACGGCACTGACGGTCCGAAGCGGCGGAGCGACCCATTACTTCTGCGGCTCCGAATGCGCGGCGGCCTTTGAAAAGGAGCAGGCGAAAAAGGAGTCGAGCGGATAGGGGCCTCCTCCGGACGACAGAAGGCTTTCGTCTTGCCGCCCTTCACCCGTATCCGAATGCCGATGAGCCGAAGCCATCAGAGACTGATAAGATAAATCTCAATGACCCATTCTTCGTTACTTCATTGCGCGCGCTCCCATCTCCGCGACACCCTCGCGCTGGCCCTGGAGCATCCCCCCGGCGCACCGGCGCTCTTTGTCTATGATGCCCAGTCGGCGCTCTCGACGCTGCTCGCGGAGGCGTACCGGGCGGTGCTCCCGCAGGCCGCGGCGTTGAATTTCGATCAGATCGCGGCCCAGGAAATTTTAAGCGCGATCGAGGCGCTGCCGCCGAAGGCGCTGGTGGCGTTGATTCAATCGTCCAGCTTTCGGCTGAATGAATTTCGGTTTCGGGTAGAGCTCTTTAATCGGGGGTTGAAGGTGATCGAGCATCCGCATCTGGGGCGGATCCCGGAGGGGGAGTTCGCCGCCTACCTCGACGCGCTGGCGTATGATCCGGGCTATTACCGGACGGTTGGGCCGGCGCTCAAAGTCCGGATCGATCGGGCGGAGCGGATCGGCCTCTTCTGCGAGGGGACGGAGTTAATTTACGATTCCCGTTTCGAAACGGCCAAGCTGAACATCGGCAATTACCGGGAGATGAAAAATGTCGGGGGGCAATTTCCGATCGGCGAGGTCTTCTCCGAGCCGAAGGAGGTCCGCCGGGTGAACGGCGCGCTCAAGATCTTCGCCTTCGGCGATACCGACTTTACCGTCCATGCTCCCGATCGGCCCTTCTCTGCGATGATCGAAGAAGGTCAGCTGATCGACGCACCCGATGCGCCGAAGGCATTTCAACGGGTGTTGGATCAGATCCGCGCCCAAGAGCGGGAGGTCTGGGTCCGCGAGCTCGGCTTCGGCATGAACCGCGCACTGACCCGCGAGCGGCGGCTGAGCGACATCGGCGCCTATGAGCGGATGCTCGGCATCCACCTCTCCCTCGGCGCGAAACATTCTCTCTACACCAAGCCCGGATTTCCGAAGAGCGGAAAATTTCATGTCGACATCTTCGCGGATGTGGAACGGGTGGAGATCGACGGAGAGAAGGTCTTCGATGGGCGTCAATATACAGTGAGAGGAGTTAGGAGTGAGGAGTGAGGAGTGAGTAGAAAGGGATAGAATTCCTTCTTCTCACTGAATTTAAACGGGAGGTCCCTATGTTCATGAAAAAGTTCGTCCCTCAGACCTATGCCTTGATGCGGATCGTCGTCGGCCTGCTCTTCTTGTGGCATGGGACCCAGAAGCTCTTTGGGTTCCCGGTTCCGCCGCAGGGGGCCGCCCCGGCGTTCGTGATCTATATCGCCGGCCCGATCGAAACGTTCGGCGGTCTTCTCGTGATGATCGGCCTCTTCACCCACTGGGCCGCGTTTCTCTGCAGCGGGTTGATGGCGGCGGCCTACTGGATGGTGCATGGAACACAAGCCCTCTTCCCCCTGGAAAACCGGGGAGAGCTGGCGGCCCTCTACTGCTTCGTCTTCTTATTCATCTCCGCCTACGGCGCCGGGATCTGGAGCGTCGACGCCGCGCGCCGTCGGGATTAATCCAAAAACATCCCTGAGGCTCGGATTCCGAGCCGATTCCCCCGTGCCGTCCGGAACGATTCGACCCGCTTCGCGTTTCTCCCCCGGACATCCCGCGCGACGGCCCCCTTGTCGTGAAACACCCATTTTGGGGGATTGTCTGTGTGACGGGGCTGCTTTTAAAATGAGGACGATCGGAGAAAGATTCCAAAGACCAATCGGGGAGGGGGAGATGAAGCGGATTATTCTTTCGATAGGGCTCCTGGTAGGGATTGTTTTTTCAGTGACGGCTCCGGCCGATCCGGCGAATCCGGGTCCGAAGGTCTCGGCCTTTACATTGAAGAGCGATGTAAAAGGTCCGAAGCGTCTCTTCGTCGGCGTCGGCGGGAAGATCGACGGCCAGGTCAATCCGACCC
This sequence comes from Candidatus Manganitrophaceae bacterium, assembly GCA_004297235.1. Lineage (GTDB taxonomy): Bacteria > Nitrospirota > Nitrospiria > SBBL01 > Manganitrophaceae > Manganitrophus. The sequence goes on from SCUR01000177.1 coordinate 2,477, forward strand.
TCTTCGTGAACGAATGGGAGGTCGTCGAGATCACGTTGATCAACGCCGATGGGCTTCCGCACCATATCGCCCTCCCTGATTTTTTTATTCTGTCCAACGAGGTGAAGGAAAAAGAGCAGAAGACGACGATCACCTTCGTTCCATTCAAGTCGGGCGGGTTCGTTTACTACTGCGATCTGGAGGGGCACCGCAAGCTGGGGATGGAAGGCCAGATGACGGTGGTCCGCCGGTAGCGATCGCGCGGCGATCCCTTCTCGGCCCGCCTTCCGGATTCCGGAAGGCGGGCCTGTCGGCGGGTGAGCCGGCGGGTCGCTCCTACCGGACCCCCTTCGGATGCTGATAGATCATCAGATGGGCGTAGGGGGTTCCTTCGAACATGATGTAGGTTCCCAAAGCGCTCACCTGCTCCGGCAGACCGGTCGTCTTGGAATCAAACGGCCAGAAGACCATCCAGTGGGGCGGCTCCTGGACCTTCTTCACCCCCGGCCCGTCCGCCATCACGATCTTCCCTTCTTTTTCGAAGTGCCATCCCCCCTTGGCCATGTAGGAAATACCCGGTGCGGTCATCGTCGGTTTTTCCTTCCCGCCGAGCAGATCATTGAACCACTGCTCGGCGGCGGCGTTGTTGCAGATCGGGTCGGGCTCGGAGAGATTGCTGATATCGGGATAACAGACGAAGCCGTTGGTCCCCTTTTTCGCTTCGATCGGTTTGCCGTCGGCGCCGTAGACTTTTACGGTCGCCTCTTGGGCGATCTCGGGGGGCGCGGCGCTCAGCGCCACCTGGATCTGTTTCTCCGTTGATTGGGAGCGAATTCCCCCTTTTTCCATCATTCCATTTTCGCCGGCCATGTGATGTCCCTCCGCCGCGAATACCGCCGCGGCGCCGAGGGGAATCAGGGCCGAGAGCAGGAACATCATCCATCTTCGTCTCATCTTTTCCTCCTTTTGGTTTCTCTTTCGTCTTTTTTATGGAAAGAATTCTTCCGATCCATTGCCCTCTTGTTCGCGGATAGGTCGTTGAGCCGAGCAAGACCTTACAAAAAATTGTTGAAAGGGCTTGCGGCCGCCGGACGATCCGGCGCTTCTCCTAGACAGTCCCACCGATCTGGTACACTAGAAGTAGAAGATCTGATGAGACAGGCAAGCGGATGTGACAGGGTTTATCATTGAGAGGTCTATGGGTCGACCTCGGGAGGTCACCGAATGGAACAGGTTATTGGAGAAAAAGAAGCGCCGACGCCGTCGCGCTTCACCGCCCTTTGGTTTTTAGGTTTTCCGTTTTTATTCTTTTTTATTTTTTTACTCTCTTATTCCACCGAGTCGAACTATGAGCAGATCCCGGTCCCCGAGCGGAAGCTGAACTTGAAGGGGCTGGAGATGGTGACGACCGAATATCTGAACGAACACCCGGAGGCCTTCAACCGATTCATCCGGATTTTGACGAATGCCGACGATGCGCTTCAAGCGCACGAGACCCTCACCCGCGGCGCCGTGATGACCTGGCTGGATCGATCGATGCAAAAAGAAGGATTCGATACGGAGATGCCGGTCCGTCTTTTTTTGCGCAAGGTCTATCTCAGAGAATGGGAAGGGGCCTATCTCCGGCGGGTCGATGCGGGAGAACGGGAATACCTCTATGATCTGATAAGTGCGACGATCGGCGGCATGTACCGATGCATCTGCGCCCCGGCCGAATTGAAGCCGAGCTGAGGTGAAAAAGATCAATCGCGCTTCCTCTGCATCGAGCGATTTTCTACCGGAATGATTCTAAGATACCCTCCGCAAATATACGGAAATTGACAATTTTCCGTATCGCCGATATATTTTGACTGCCTTTCACAATCTATAATATAGACCGATTGGATAAGAATCGCACTGACCGTCTTTATTCATCGGAGATGTAAGCGCTTTGATTCCAGATCGTCCTCATCGCGACCGGTCGCAGGGGATTCCAAATCACGTCCTGCCCGAGAAAGCCGCCGTGGCGGAACTTCAAGCCGCGGTTCCTATTTTTCATATCGCTTTTATCGCTGAATATCTCATTTCCGTTGTTGCCGTCGACAGATCGACGCAGGACAAGCCGGTCATCGCGCCCGAAGCGGGTTTCGGCTTCCTGCCGGTGTAGGCGTTCAGAATCGTCCGACCGAATAAGAGGGGTACCGAATGATCAGAGACACAAAACGGGGAATCCACTTTTCTCTCGTGCCGTGGCTTGCATTCTCGATTGCTATCTTCTGCTCCGGCGTTGGATGGGGCCGGGAGACGGCCTCCATCACGGAGAGTCAGGACGCCCTCACGGAATTAAGTTTAGAAGAGCTGATGAACGTGGAGGTCGTCACCTACTCAAAGAGTCCGCAGAAGTGGTTCGACACCCCGGCCGCGGTATTCGTCATCACCCAAGAAGACATCCGACGCTCCGGGGTGACTTCCATACCGGAGGCGCTTCGGCTGGCCCCCGGAGTAGAAGTCTACCGGGTGACCTCCAGCCAATGGGTCGTCGGCATCCGCGGATTCACCAGCCTCACCGGACGGCTCTCCCCCTCGCTGCTCGTCTTAATCGACGGCCGAAGCGTCTACTCCCCCCTCTTCGCCGGGGTCTTCTGGGAGGTGCAAGATCTGCTGCTGGAAGACATCGAGCGGATCGAAGTCATCCGCGGCCCGGGAGGAACCTTGTGGGGGGCCAATGCCGTCAACGGCGTCATTAACATCATCACCAAGCATTCCAAAGAGACCCAAGGAGGCTTAGTCACACTCGGCGGCGGCACCGAGGAGCGGACCTTCGGCGGGGTGCGCTACGGGGGGGCGGTCGGCGAGCAGCTTCACTACCGAGTCTATGGAAAATTCTTTAACCGAGACGCCCTGTTTCATCCCACCGGAAGTGACTTCGACGACTGGAGAATGGCGCAAGGGGGCTTTCGGGCCGATCTCGATCTGCCGGAGCGCAACACGGTGACCATTCAAGGGGATCTTTATTCCGGAAAAGAGGGCCAGAGAACGACCCTGACCACCTATCAGCCTCCCGCCTCTCAGATCGTCGACAAAGACGCCGATCTGTCCGGGGGGAATCTCTCATTCCGCTTTGATCACATTCAGAGCCAGC
>SCUR01000178.1 GCA_004297235.1 Candidatus Manganitrophaceae bacterium
CCGTTACGTCATCGACGGCTGGGTCAGCCGACGCATGGGGGCGCTCTTTCCGTACGGGACGCTCGTGATCAATGTGAGCGGGAGTTTTATCCTCGGCCTCTTCGCGACGACGATCACCGAACGGTTCATCGTTCATCCCCACTGGCGCTTGTTGGTCGCCATCGGTTTTGTCGGAGCGTACACGACCTTCTCGACATTCGAATACGAAACTCATAAACTAATGGAAGAGGGGAGTTTTGCATTGGCGCTGTTCAACATTCTTCTGAGTGTGGCGGTCGGATTGCTGGCGGTCCGTCTGGGGATTGTGTTGGCGCGGAAAATCTAGAGGGCCTTCATGCTAAGAAAAGAAAAAGCGAAGCGGCTCACCATCTACCTTGACGAGACCGAGCAATGGCACGGTCGGGCCCTCTACGAGGCGCTCATCGAATTTTTCCAGACCCATCAGGTGGCCGGGGTTTCCCTTTTTCGCGGATTTGCCGGCTACGGCCGAAGCCGCGTCCTCCATACGCCGAAGATTCTTCGCCTCAGCGAAAACCTTCCGATCAAGTTGGAGATCATCGAGTCGCCGGCGGTGATCGACCGGCTCCTCCCCGAGATTTCACAGATGGTCCGGAAAGGGCTGATTGAGCTCTCCGATACGGAGGTGATCCGATCCGATGACCCGGAGGCGGGTCCGCATTGACAAGTTCGATCCGGCTCGGCTAGAGTGAATGGAAACGGGAGACGGTCTTGAAGATCAACGGCGCGACATCCACCTATCTGAATCCCCTTCTTTTGATCGTCTGGTTTTTTATCTGGGGGATTTGTCCCAACACCACTCCGCGGGTTCAAGCGGCGGAAGCGCTCCCTGTCCATCCCAATCATCATGAGGCCGACGACACTCATCATGCCTCCAAGGGGGCGGAGCACTCCTGCTCCGGCTCCATCTCTTACAGCAAGAGCGATCTCGGTTCGGATCGACTCTGGAGTTCGGCGGGGTCGAGTGAAACGGCCGTCTTCATCGTCGATCCTTCCTCCGGCCTTCCTCACCCTCCTTACTTCTTTGAGCTCACATTCCTGCCGCGGTTACTGACCGCTTATTATCAACTCTACTCCGTCTATCGGATCTGATCTTTCCGAAAGGGAATTTCGCCTTTTCAGGGAGGAGAAGATCATGCTTTATCTCTTATCGATCGTTATTTTTCTACTTCATCTATCGGGGTCCGCCTTCGCACAGGCCGACTATCGGAACCTCGATCCGGGGAGGCCGATGGTGATCGAAGATGCCCAGCCGATCGAGTTCCGCGCATTTGAATTCCAACTCGGCCTCCCGCGATATACCCGGCGCGACGGCGGGGCCGATGCGCTCTCTTTCGAACCGGGGCTGACGTGGGGATTCGCGAGGGATGGGCAGGTCGGCATCGAAGGGGAGAATGTCACCCGGCGCGACGGAGAGGCGAAGAACAGCTTCGGCGACACGCAGATTCACCTTCTCTATAATCTGAACCAGGAGAGCGAGGCCCTCCCGGCGATCGCCTTGCGTCCGGAGTTCTCTCTGCCGACCGGGGCCTTCGGAGGCGACCATTTCCATGCGGGATTGAAGGGGATCGCCAGCAAGACCTTCGGGATGAATCGCCTTCATCTCAACGGTTCCTACACGGCGGGGCCGACCGAGGCGCCGGGTCGCGGAGGAGATCGGGTGAGCCGATCGCTTTATGGAATCGCTTATGAACGGACCTTTCCGATCGTTTTCGCCGTGGTGTTGGTTGATCTGTATGCGGTCCGGCCGATCGACGGCAGGCGCGCGGAGGTGATCTCCGATCTCGGCGGACGGGTGCAACTGACGCCGACCTGGGTCGTCGATGCCGGCCTGTTTCGCGCCCTTCGAAGCGAAGGGGAGACGCGTTACGGTTTTACGCTCGGGGTAACGACCGTCTTTTCGTTTCGTCGGTTGTTCCCGACCGGCGAGGTCGGAGGAGGAGAGGAATGAAAATGAAACGGCTTCTATCCGTTTTGAGCATGGGGCTGGTTCTTCTTTTCGCGTCGGCCGGCCGCGCCGACAAGCGGGAAGCGATCTTCTACCTTCCGGGAGAGTATAATTTTGCGACGCGGCGAGCCTATCCCGAGTTCGATGCCATGCTCAACGTCATCGACATCGGGCACGCCGAGCTGGCGGAGCGGCTGATCAAAGCAAGAAGCGAGGCGGAGGCGATCCGGATGATCGAAGAGGATCTCTTCAATGAGGTGACGAAGAGGTTCCTCGGCCGGAAGCGGCGGCCGCGGTTCTCGCCGGCGGAGGAAACGATCGCTCCGGAGAGTGTGAAGCTTGCCTGGCGGGTGAACAAGGCGTTCGATTGGACCCATTTTCTTCATCGTCAGGTCTACGACATCTTCTCCGACGATCGAGTGAGGAATAAAGACGGCGCGATCCGCGCGGCGCTGAATTACTATCTCACCGAGCCCGAGCGGACCTTTCCCCTCCGGATCAAATCGATGCGGCTGATGGAGGGACAGCCGTTCTCCGGCTACTGGAAGGAGCACTATCCGAAATTCAACGGGGCGATCTGGGCCTATCATTGGCTGCAGCTGGCGGGAAATGAGGCCCTTCTGGAGCCCGATCCCCGGGCGCGGCAAATGAAGATGGAGACCGCCGTCGACGAATTCAAGAAGATGTTCATCGATCCTGCCCGGCTTCCGAAGCATATGCCGATGGCGCATGAGATCTCGCCGACTTTTTCGGCGCGCTTTCCGCAGATCGCCGCCACCTTCGACAACCTTCACAGCTTTCACGACATCTACATGGACATTCTGACCAATCCGTCGGTTCGAAACAAACGGGAGGAAGCCTATCGTCAGCTCCATCTGATGCAGGAGCCGATCCAGGATCTGGAGACGATGCCGCTCCATCCGCTGCCGTCGATTCCGATCGAGCGGCAACAGACGCTGCTTCAGATGCGTCCGGAAGAGGCGATGGCGATGATGATGATGTCGACCGAGGAACAGATGGCTTTCCTGGCAATGTCCCCGGAGCAGCGGCGGGAGCGGGTGGCGCAGCGGCGCAACGGGGAAGGGAATCATCCGCAAGGCCATTCCGGGGAGAGCAACCGAGCCGAATAAATAAACTATTGACAACGACGGCCGACTGTTGGCACCCTATTCGGGATTTCATCGGGAGGCGCCGGGAACATCCGGCGGGGTGCTGAGACGATTTGCGTGGAGAGAAAAGAATGAGAAAGTTGGTGCTGGTCCGCCATGGCCAGAGTACTTGGAACAAGGAGAATCGGTTCACCGGATGGACCGATGTGGGGCTGTCGGAAAAGGGGATCGAGGAGGCGACCGAGGCGGGGAAGTGGCTGCTGAAGGAAGGGTATCGATTCGACCTCGCCTACACGTCGGTCTTGAAGCGCGCCATCAAAACCCTCTGGATCATCGAGGAGGAGATGGACCTGATGTGGATTCCGGTGCAGAAGAGCTGGCGGCTCAACGAGCGGCACTACGGCGCGCTTCAGGGGCTGGACAAGGTCGAGACGACCGAGAAGTTCGGCGCGGAGCAGGTGAACCTCTGGCGCCGCAGCTTCGACATCCCGCCGCCGCCGCTCACGCCGGACGACCCGCGCTATCCGGGGAACGATCCGCGCTATGCCGATCTGAAGAAGGAAGAGATCCCCCTCACCGAGTCGCTCAAGGAGACCATCGCCCGCTTTCTTCCCTATTGGCACGAAACGATCGCCCCGACCGTGCGGGCGGGGAAGAATGTTCTGATCGTCGCGCACGGCAACAGCTTGCGCGGGCTGGTCAAATATCTCGACAAGATGTCCGACGAGGAGATCGTCGGCTACAACATCCCCACCGGAATCCCGCTGGTTTATGAATTGAAAGACGATTTGACGCCGATCCGCCATTTCTACTTAGGCGATCCGGAGAAGATCAAAAAGGCGATTGAAGAGGTGGCCGGCCAGACAAAGAAGAAGGGATAGCGCCGATCAGAGAAGATCCTGATCGCAGTGACCGATCACGGCTCGGGGGGAACGCTATCGACGGCCGGCTGTTTTCCCTTCACCCGTTGGATCAAATGCAGATTGCGGGCATAGATTAAAAGGCCGCCGGCCTGGCCGAAGATGAAGACCGGGTCGGCGGTGTGGATCGCGTAGATCAACAGAATCAGTCCGCCGGCGATGCTGAGATACCAGAATTCAATCGGGATCACGCTCCGGCCTTTCTTCTCGCTCTTCAGCCACTGGATTAAGAAGCGCATCGAGAACATCGCCTGCCCCAAAAATCCAACGGTCAACCAGATTGCGTGTGAATCCATCCCGTCCTCCATAATGATGATCCGCTTCCGCGTCCGCTGGGAATCGTGGGACTCAGAAATGGATGAACCCTACCATGAAAAAGGCCGGGGTTCAAGTCCAGGTTCGCCTCTGATTGTTCAGCTGAAAAGGAAGGCAAGCCGATGGAAGGCGTTTGGCCATTCCGTGGCGGGAGGAAGGTTTCCGCTCAACCGGCGATTCTGTGGATTTCCTCGAAAATGCTTCCCATCCATCGATAGACGTTGTTGACCCGGATCTGCTTCCGCATCTCCTCCATCAGGACCTTTTTGATGGAGGGGGGCATTCCGAGGGCGGTCTTGATCGCCTCCGCCAATCCCTCCACATCGTAGGGATTGATCAAAAAGGCCCCTTTCATCTCGTCGGAGACGCCGGCCAGCTCGCTGACGAGGAGAACGCCCCGCTCGTCCACTTGGGAGGCGATAAATTCCTTCGCCACCAGGTTCATTCCATCGGCGAAAGAGCTGATGATCGCCAAATCGGCGGTGCGATAATAAATCGCCAAGGTTTCGGGAGGGATGTAGATCGGCCGATAATCGATCGGCTTCCACCCGTCGCGGCCGTGGCGCGCGTTGATCTCCTGAGCGGTCTTCAACAGCGTCTCGGCATAGGTCCGATAATCGGTCATCTCCGTCCGGCTGGGGGAGGCGATCTGGATGAAGGTGAACTTCTTCTGGAATTGCGGGTAGCGGGTGAAGAAGAGGTCGATGGCGTTAAAGCGCTCCACCAGCGCTTTGGTGTATTCGAGCCGATCGACGCCGATTCCGATCAACCCGTCCGCTCCCAGTCCGAGACGTTTCCGCAGCGCCTTCATCTCCTCCTCGGCTTGCGGAATGGAGGCGAGACGGATCCACCCCTCCGTATCGATGCTGATCGGGAAGGCCTTCACCCAAACGGTGCGTCCGCGGTAGGAGACCGATCCCCGCCCGGCGTCGACCGGAAGGTTCAAGATCTGACGGACGCATTCAAGGAACTGGTCCCGGTAGAACGGGGTCTGAAAGCCGATCAAATCACAGCAAAGGAGCGATTCGAGCAGCTCCTTCCTGCAGGGGGCGACCCGGAAAACATCATACGAAGGCCAGGGGATATGCCAGAAGAGGGAAAGGGTCGCGTTCGGCCGCTGCTCCCGGAGGATCGCCGGCGCGTGCGCCAGGTGATAATCTTGAATCCAGACGATCGGGTCGCTCCCTTGCGTCTCGGCGAGGACCGCTTCTGCAAAACGGAGGTTGACCTCCTTGTAATAACGCCAGTCCTCCTCCATGAACTGAACTTTGTCCATCGCTTTGTGGAAGAGGGGCCAGAAGAAGCGGTTTGAGAAGCCGTGATAGTAATGGTCGATCTCCTCCTCGCTTAACCAGATTCGCTTGAGGGTATAGGTCGGCTCGTGGGGCGGGACGGCGACCTTCCCCTCCGCATCCGAGGCGTCCCGATCGGCGTCGCCGCTTCCCCAGGCCACCCAAATTCCGCGCGCCGCCTGCATCACCGGATCCAAGGCCGAAGTCAAACCGCCGGCCGGCCGATCGCAGCGGATCTCCTCGTCGACCCAACGGTGAATATACGGCTCCCGATTGGAGACCAGGACGAGCGTTCGGTGGGAGAAATTCGTCTCGATTCCTTGCCGGACCTTTGCGCTGTCCCAGATCTCATCGCGGGAGGAGGTGGTGATCACGCCGTGTGCGATGCGTCGGTTGGGAATAAGGTACATCTGTCCGGATGGGGATTGAATTCGGGTGGTCCGCCAAGAGACCTCGAGGACGGTTCCCTCCTCCCCGGAGTGAAGCCGAATGCGATCTCCCACCCGAAAGCGTCTTTCCGCAAGGAGATGATATCCGGCCGCCGTGTCGGAGAGGGTGTCTTGGAATGCGAGGACGGTCGCCAGGCCGCCGATGCCGAGCACGGTGAGAAGGGGGGAGACGGGGAAATCGATTTTCAAGAAAAGCAGCAATCCGCCCAAAAGAAAAAAGACGGCGTACATTCCTTTATAGACCGATTTGCTGATCGGGGCCGCGATTCCCTTTTCATTTAAAAAGCGCTGAATCACCCAGACTGTGAGCTCGATGGCGATGAGGGTGCCGGTCGCAAAGAGATAGAGGTCAAGGAGCTTGTCGGCATGTTTCAAGACGCGGGGGGGATGGGGGAGGTGGGTCAGCAAGACGTAGAGGCCGAGAACCCAGGGCCAGTAACCGGAAAGCCGCTCGATCCGACGGCCCAGATCTCCCTCCGCGCTCAATGGCCGCAGCAGAAATTTCCGGAGGAAATGGGCCGCAAGCATGACCGCGGCGGTCAAGCCGACAAGAAACGCCAACTCCCAGGGAAATTCTTCGGGTCCATTCGGCATGAAGATCGCCTCCTTCACAGATCAAGCCCAACAATACCTCGGTCCATCTTAATGGTTCTTCATATCAAAATGCAAGCCGAGGAAGAGATCGAAACAGGAAAAAGAAGGGTCCTGTTCAGCGGCTTTCCGGCAGACGATGAGACCGGTCTCCAGCCTCTTGTCCCCCTCCATCTAAAACGGCTAGACTCATGAATGAGGAGGCTGGCAGATGGGGCTTCGATTGCACACACCGATTCATCCGATCGAGCCGGTCCGCGGATGGCTCAATGGCGGGCCGGCGGACGTCACCCGGCCCGGTCCCCCTGCGACGCTGATTCATTTCTGGGGGTTGAGCTGCCCGCTCTGTAAAGAGCAGATGCCGACCGTCCGGAATTGGGTCGAACGGTTCGGACCGAGAGGACTCCGGGTCGTCGGCATTCATACCCCTTTGACTCGGGACGATCAGGATGAAGGGAGGATTGAGCGGATGGTCCGCGCGCTCGATCTTCACCATCCGATCGCTCTCGATCAAAAAGGGGAGGTCGCGCGGGCCTATCAGGTCGACGCGGTTCCGACCTATTTCGTTTACGATGCCGCGCTGCTCCTGCGCGATCGCCATACCGGCCGTCGGGCGGAGAAGCCGGTGGAGCGGATGATCGAGCGGGTCCTCTCCGAAGCCGAGGCGAAAACGGCCGGTGATCGGCCGGCCGCCTAGAAGGGAATTGAAATGGAGATCAAGAAGGTCAATGAAGAGGTGGCTTTTTCCGGCCGGCTGACCGAAGAAGAGCTGGCCGCCTTGCCGCGGAAGGGATTTCGGCTGCTGACCCAGGTCGCGATGCCGGAGGAGGGACAAGGGCCGGAGCGGTTGAAAGCAAAGCAGGCGGGGCTTCGCTACGCCGAGATTCCGGTGAATCCGCAAGCCTGGCCGGAGGAGAGCTTTTTATTGCTGGAGCAGATTCTCTTCCCGCAAACGGCGCGGCCGGCGTTGATCTGCTCTCCCCACGGGAGACGCGCGGGGGTGTTGGCGTTGGTCTGGGATGCCGTTCAGAATGCCCGCACGGTGGAGCAGACCGAAGCGCGCGCCAACGCGTTCGGCCTGGCGCTTCCCGACGCCGCCAAGGAATATCTTCGAAGGAACAGCCCGGCATATGATGTCGAGCCAAAGCTGCGCATCGTCGAGGGGCTTCCCTTCCCCTTGGATGATGAGACCCTCCCCGGCGGATTTCACCGTCCTCTTTAAGTGCCGGATCGCCGGTCTTGTGTCGATTCTCGAAAATTGCCTAAAATAGATCAAAGCTCGCATACGGGTTCAGCAGGGAGAGCCGCCCCTTTCCCCGTTTATTCATCATCTATTCATTAGTAAGGAGGTTTATCGATGGATCAGCCATTTTTGACCGACATCAAAACCCTTCGCGACCGCGCCCGCAAGCACATCGAGCAGGGGGCGATCACGCCGGTCTATCAAGGGGACGCGCAGACGTCGATCCGGATTCTCAACGAGGCGTTGGCGACGGAGATCGTCTGTACCCTTCGCTACCGGAACCACTATTACATGGCGAGCGGCATTCATGCCCGATCGGTCGCCCAGGAGTTTTTGGAACACGCCAATGAAGAGCAGATGCACGCCGATCAGATCGCCGAGCGGATCACGCAACTCAACGGCAAGCCCGATTTCTCTCCTCAAGGTCTGGCAACCAAGAGTCACTCGGAATATGTCGAGGCGGAATCGCTGATCGACATGATCAAAGAGGATCTGGTGGCCGAGCGAATCGCCATCGAAAGCTACACCGAGATGGTCCGCTACTTCGGCGAGAAAGACCCCACCAGCCGGCGGGTGATGGAAGCGATTCTCGCGAAAGAAGAGGAGCATGCCCAAGATCTGGTGACCCTTTTAGAAACGCTCGATCAGGAATTCTTCAAGGAGAAAGCGGCTTGAGTGTGCGAAAAGGGAGAGGCCGGGGGCTCAGGGGAGGCGTTCGGAAGCGGGTGGGAGGGGTGCCGGGGGATCGCCGATCAGGCTCAATCCTCTCCAATAGGTCGAGGCGAAAAGGATTAAGATGGAGATCGAAATGATCCACATCTTCCACCCCGCCTTCAGAAAATGGCGTCCCTTCAGCAGGCCGCTTCCGACCGCGATGTTCCCCACCGGGGTGGAAAACGAGGTCAGATACGAGAAGGATGAAGAGATCGCCGTTGCAAAACCGGCGGCCACTACGGGGGTGCCGGAGAGCGTTGCCATCTGAAGGACGATGGGGCCCAAGATGCCGACGGCTCCTCCGGTGGTGATGATGCTGGTGGTCGTAGCGGTCAGGACGCTCACTGCCAGGAGGAACGGGATGCCGTGCGCGAGCCCGAGCGGTCTCAAATGATCCAAAAAAAGATGGGAGATCCAGACCGCGGCGCCGGTTTCCTTCATGACC
>SCUR01000179.1 GCA_004297235.1 Candidatus Manganitrophaceae bacterium
GCTCTTCCGATCTGAAGTAATTGCCTCGATCCCTCGAACCGAAAAACGTCCCCCTTCCGGATCTCGGCCTCTCCAAGCAGAAAAGCGGCTCTCCGAGGTTCGGTATTCCGCAGCTCTCAAGACAGCGCACCATCTACCGCCTTCCTTTCTTTCCCGTATAAAAAGGCCAATCAGGAACGACGCGGTTTACGCTTTTTCGCTTCGGCCTTTTTCTTTTTCGGCTTCGTCTTGAAGCTCGAGCGCGCCCCCCTCCGGGCGGGACCCTCAGCAGACGGCTGGCCTGATGCGTCCGCCTCCAGCTCGATTCCGAAGAGCGCCGAGAGGTCGGTTGATTCGAGCGCCTTGTCGATTTTCGTGGCGCGCGTGACGGAGGTCGCGGCGCCGGCCGCCGTGATCAACTCGGAATGATCGACGTTTCTAAGCTGAAAGAACAGCTCGGGCTTCTCATCCAGGTGCGCGCCGACGCCATATAGAACGGCGGCGACGTGCTTGCACATGACCGCGCCGTCCGGGCAGGAACATTCCATCGTGATCTGCTTGGGAGAAGGAAAGAGGCCGCGCTGCTTGCAAGTGATGATTTCCATCACCCCGCGCGCGAACCTGCCCTGGAGCAGCTCCACCAGAGAGTCGATCTGACCTGCGCACGCCTCGATGACCGTCTTCCAGCGGGTTCGCTCAAGCGACCGGATCGCGATCTCGACGGTATAGACGGATGAACCGCTGACCAGCGCTGTGATCTCCCCCTTGCCGATCTGAAGGTCGATCACGGAGCCGTTTCTGACATAGGTCCGGCCCCGCGGCAGGCGATTTTCGAAGTCGCTGTATGCTTCCAGGTTGTCGCACCATGCCTTCCCCCAGAATGTCCGGGCGATCGTGCGGCCCTCGATGTGGATGGGGCGGATGTTCTTCCCCTTCTTCTGAAGGGCGGCGATCTTTTTAGCGGCCTGCCTCCTTCGCTCCGATACCGGAACATACGGTGCCCATCCGCCGTCATATCCGCCCCAATCACCATACCTTGGCATCTGTTTCCTCCTCCCTTTGATTCCTCCAATGCTGAATAAGCCGGCGCAAGCAGATCAGGATTCCGCGACCGCGCTTCGGATATCCAGCGAGACAAGTTTGATCAGCTCGTCGTTGGAGAGTTCGGTCAGATTCGCCTCTTGATTCCCCTCCAGGATCTCCCGGGAGAGGCTTTGTTTCGACGAGATCAGGTCGTCGATCCGCTCCTCGATCGTGCCGCGGCAGATGAATTTGTAGACGAGGACGTTCTTCTTCTGGCCGATCCGGTAGGCGCGGTCGGTCGCCTGGTTCTCGACCGCCGGGTTCCACCAGCGGTCGAAATGAATCACATGAGAGGCGGCCGTGAGGTTCAACCCGGTCCCGCCCGCCTTAAGCGAGAGGACGAAATACTGCGGACCTCTTTCATCCTGAAAGGCGTCCACAAGCTCTTTCCGCTTTCCGACCGCGGTCCCGCCGTGAAGCACAAGGCCGGACCTTCCGAACACCTCCGCCAGAAAACTCGAAAGCGGCCCGGTGATTTCGCGGAACTGGGTAAAGACAAGAACCTTCTCCTGCTTGGCTGCGATCTCCTCGCAGATCTCCCGCAGGCGGGCGAACTTTCCACTTTCCGCGGGCGGGTAGCGTCCGTCGGAGAGCCACTGCGAGGGATGGTTGCAGATCTGCTTGAAGCGCATCAGATAGGCCAAAACGACACCCCGGCGCTGGATGCCGTCGATCTTCCCGATCTTTTCCGCCAGCTCCTCCACCGACTGCTGGTAAAGCGCCGCCTGGGTCTTTGTGAGGGGGCAGTAGGCCGGAAGCTCGCTCTTCTCGGGAAGATCGGCGATGATCCGCTTGTCGGTTTTGAGGCGACGCAGAATATAGGGGCGGACGAGATTCCGGAGCGCGGCGTAACGCGGTTGGGATTCGCTCGCAGGCAGGGTCCCACCCTGCTTTCTGATGGCCGCCCCATTTTCTAGGCGATCCGCTCCCTTCACGAAGCGCTCGAACTCCTTGGCCGATCCGAGAAGTCCTGGACAAAGGAAATCGTAGAGAGACCAGAGGTCCGAGAGGCGGTTTTCCATCGGCGTTCCGGTCAGCGCGATCCGGTGGCGGCCTTTGAGCGTCTTGACGGTGCGGGTCTGTTTGGATCCGGCGTTTTTGATCGCCTGCGCTTCATCGATGACGATGAGACGCCATTCGGTTTCGGTCAGCCACGGCAGGCGGCCGAGGTATCCGTAGGTCGTGATGACGACATCGGTGGATGAGAACTTCTCCGGGGAGGGATTCTCCAGGTCGCGGCCCGTTATTCCTGCCGAAACGTCCGAGGGGTGCGCGATGAAGATGCGAAGGCCCGGCGCGAAGCGTGCGATCTCGGATCTCCAATTGCCGATGAGGGATGCGGGAACAACCAGCAGGCTCGGCGCGCTCTTCATACGCGGTGTCTCATCCTGCTCATGCAGCGTCCTATCCTGCAGATCCCGCATTCCACCCTGCTCCTCCCTCTCGCGCTTGAGGAGCAGGAGCAGTGAGAGAACCTGGATCGTCTTGCCCAATCCCATGTCGTCCGCAAGACACCCCCCGAGTCCGAGCCGGTTCAGCAGCCAGAGCCAGGCAACGCCGACCCGTTGGTACGGTCGAAGGGTGGCTTTGAGGTCGTTCTCCAAGCGCTCGATCCCTTTGAGTTTCCCGTCGGGTTCTCTGAGCTGCGAAAGTTGCCTGGCAAGCGTCTCCTCCGCGGTGACCTGCGACCATTCGGGTAACAGTTGCGATGTTTGCTCCAGCATATCATCGCTGATTGCGGCGCCGGAAAGCAGCCGCATCCCCTCGATGAATGAGATCCCGTTTTCTCCGGCCGCCCGCTCGACGGCCTTCCAATGGTCGAGCGCCTCCCGGAGCTTCTCACGGTCGATCTCGACCCATTTTCCCCGGATCAGCGCGAGCCCCTCCGCGCCCGAAAGGATCTCTCTCAACTCGTTCTCGGTGAGGGTTTCCCCTTCAAGAGTCAGCTTGACCGAGAAGTCGAGCATCGCATCCACACCCAGGGTCGATCCCCTCTTTCCTCCGATCGTGACCGATACTTGGGGGCGCGGCGGCCGCCGCGCTTTCCACCAGTTCGGGACCCGAACGATCACGCCCGAAGACTCGAAGAGCGGGATGTCGTTCAGGAACCGGAACGCCTCCCGCGGGCGCCATGCGAGCGGGTGGAAGATCTCCCCCGAGTCGACGAGTTCCTTGAGGAAGAGGCTCTCTTTAGCGGCTTTCTGGACGGGAAGAAGAAGTTGCAGGAGCCGGGCCCGGTTCTGTTCGCCTGCGTACTCCTGAAGGGCCTTCCCGAGCGGAAGATGTTGCGCCTTCCCCAGGGCCGAGAGTCTGTGACTGTAGGTCGCAAGAAACGCGAAGGGGGCGTTCTCGTTCCCCTTGTTCTCCGCTAGATGGAAGCAGACGCGACCGACAAGGTTCCACGCAGGGCCATGGCGCTCAAAGAAGGGCTGGACGCGGCCGCCGCTCTTTCCCAACTCGTCCTGAAAGACGCCGCGAAGCGCCTCCCAGATTCCCGCGAGAACATCGGCGGAAAGGTACTCGGCCCCTACCATCGGGGGAGCGGCGCCCGCAAACCTCCCAAGCTCTTCGAGCGGGGGTGGCAATTCGACGGCGTCGTGGGGTCCTACTTCCGAAAGCCCCGGCAACGCGCAAAGGCGCGTAAAAAAGAGGCGGCTGAAGTCACGCCAGTACCCGAGATCCGGCGGAAGTTCGGTTGCGATCTCGGAGAGTCCCAGATGCAGGAGTCCATGCTCCCCGCCGCAAGCAAAAGCACTCTTGATCGGTTCAGAGACAATAGCGGCCGCCTGCGGGAGAAGGTACACTCTCCCCTGAGGCGAAAGCGCGACCGTGACCTTCTGGAAATGGTTGGAGGTAGGCACGGAAACCATATCGGATTGCCGGCTCATCGACGTTTAAGCTCCTGGCGGAGTTTTATCACAAATAGGATTCAGGAACAAGGAGGCTACTGAAAGAGGTTCCCATGCACCAGGGAATGATAGGTTCGCAATGGGCAGGGACATTCTCCTGGTGAACAATGAGCCGCTCATTTTTGATCTGCTTTCCGGATCCGGCTACCGGGTCGATCTGATCTCGGATGCGATGGCCGCACTCGCAAAGTGGACGATGAGAGATATGACGCATATCCTGTATGCGGATGCCGGAGTCGGACGGAAAAATCTTGTTCGAGAAAATCAAAGAGCGATCAGCGGTTTGGGAAGCCCGGATTATCTTCGCGACGGAGGGGTCTGGCGGACCCAACCTCTCCGCATGTCTCTGTGTCTCATCGAACAGGTCGTCGGCTCTCTTCTCTTTAATCACCCTCTTATTGAGATACCGTGTCAGAATCCCCTAGGATTCCACACAGAGGAGATGTCGGAGCGGTCCTCCCGAAACGACCGGCTAAGGCAGGTCTCGCTCCTTCACCGTCTTTCGCTTGTCCATCCGGGCACGCTCGATCGCTTCCAAACACATTTTCTTGACCTGCTAGCTTAAAACCTCAAGAAACTCGCCGGAAGTGTTAAATCCCGATTTTTCGTGAATGAAATTTTTCACCTTCGAACTGACCACCAGAATATCCGACATCCCCTTCCTCCTTATGATTAAAAATTGAGACCATAACCGATGGAATCTCTTCAGTGTTTTTCTCCCTCTTTTCTACCAAGGATCCTCTCCTCCTCCGAAATACAGCCGGTGTAGAGACCGACAGATCCGGCAGTAGCGCATCACAAGCGGCGGGCTCACCTCGGGCTAGGCAAGACCGGAGAGAAGCTCTACGACCCGATTCTGAAGCTTTGTTCTGTGGAATATCACTTCCGGATCGTCCACAGATGGGTTATCAGAACAACGACGGCGAGGAAATAATCCGGGGGCCCCTCTCCAGAGTTCAGATCCGCCTGTGACGCTCCCCCATCCCAAGATCCAATGGCCAATGAAGTCATGGGGCAACTTCTCATCGGTTCTTTCCATCGGCCGGATCGCGGCATCGATCCCTGCCGATCCGACCGCCGCAGCCTCCATCCATGCTTGCCGGCTTGTATTTGAAGTCGAAGGGGGCGCGGCGATAATATCGAGCAACGCAACTCTGTCAAGGCCCAGGAAGACCAAACGGGGGAGTTGTTCTTCCACGACAGACCTTGATTGCTACCTAAGTAAAGAGCAGCCTGACGGTAAAAACGCACTAGACTGATGATATTTCGTTACGATAAAAGTGAACGTACACCTTTATAGAGAAAATAAATTGGAAATAGGGATAAGTTATGTTTCCATGAGAATTGTGCTGGGTCCTTCCGATTTGATCATCGGTTCCTAAATTTCCATCTCGCTCAGAT
>SCUR01000180.1 GCA_004297235.1 Candidatus Manganitrophaceae bacterium
CCTGCCGGATCCGTTCGTATGCATCTTCCGGTGACAGATGCATCGACACCGCCCAAGACCGAGTCCGCTTAAGCCACTGCTCATGCTCGACCACCATGGTAAACACCACGGGAGGGTCGATGGGATTGACCTTTAAAGCAAGGGCAGCCTGGCTTCCGATCGCGATGACTGCGGCAGGAGAAAGCAGAGAGATTTTCTCCATGATATGAACGATCTGGCCTGGATCAGCGCCCAGAACATACGTCTCCGTCTTGCGGCCCTGCAAACCCTGTTTGGCTCCTTGGGCCGCCAGATTGTAGGGCTCAATGTTATCCCCAATGAGAATGACAATGGGTCGTTCCGCCGCTTGTACCTGGAACGTTTGAAACAAGAGAAGAATCAGCATGAGTAATGCGGCTGAAATGACGATTCGGCGCATGGCTCCCTCCGAAATTCTCGCTTTCATAGCGCTGTCCATGCGCTCCATCATGGATTGGCTGGAAACGTTACCTCCAGCGGCTGCCCTTTCGATTTCCACTCCCCCCTGGCGGCCGGTTTTCCATCGGCCAGGAGAACGTAGCTTGAAGCCATATAGTATCCTAATCTCATTGCAAGTGACCGGAGTCCCTCTGCGCTATAGCCTACGATCCAAACGACAGGTTGGACGGCTCCGTTCGGGCCACGCCAGGAAAAAACGCCGGTATCCTTGCCGGAGCTGATCGTCACCTTGTCGATTGTCAAAGAGCGGCCATTCCAGCTCCAGGGAACATCTTTCGGGGTCCAGCCGCCGATCTGGCCCGTCTCATCTGGCGGCCCAAAAAGAACAGTGGGACCTTTATTTTCTGTCAGGTCTGTAATCTCTTTATACCGAACCTCTGCAATCTCCAGAAACCCCTCGTATTGTTGTCTCTCTTGCGGTGTGAGGGCTTCAGAGAAAAGGACCGGCAAGATTGCATCGGTCTCTAGGACGCTTGCGATCGTAGGAGGAAGCTCTTCCGGAAGAAGCTTGCGCAGTGCGGTATATTCCGGATCAACCGTGATCGCTCGAATCGGGCCACTCGCTTTGAGAGGGATCGTTTGATGAGTGGAGTCAATGGAGACAACGGTCATGCTGATCTCGCTGTCGGTCGTGATTGCGATCGGAACCTTCTGATGAAAAAGAGGATCCGTTTCTAAAATAAGTTTTCCGTCTTTTCCTTCGGCATCGAGCGTCGCTCCTTCGATTCGGATCCGTGGGGCGCCGGCGGTGTAAACCCACTGCTTGAAAAAAGTGTCCAAAGATTGTCCGGACTCTTTCTCCATCGCTCGCTTGAGATCCTCCCATGTGGCGATACGGAACCGGTTCTCCTCACCGAAGCGTTTGAGCCCGGAATAAAATCGCTCAGTACCAATCTCGCTCTCGAGCATACCGAAAACATAGGCGGCTTTGTCATACCCGACGGCGAGGCCAGCTCCATCTTCCCTTTCGCGAAATTCGGCCAAGCTGGGTTCAGGACCCGACTGCGTGTAGATGGTGTACCGTTCCAGCAACTCCCGACGTGCCGCCGCACCTCCGATCTTCTTCACGGCACCCGTATGATCGTGGAGGTAGGTGGTCAGCCCTTCCGACCAGTTGCCTCGCTCCATATTTGGATAGACCGAGTTTCCCCACCAGTTATGTAACATCTCATGTCCGAGGCTTCCCTGGATCATTCCCGGAATACGCAGAAGCCGCTTTCCGATAATGGTGAATTGCGGGAATCCGAGGCCCTCCATCAAAGGGCTATCCACCACAGCCATTGACGAATAGGGATATGGACCGAACCGCTCCTCGAAGTTTTTAAGGTGTCCTTCCATTCCCGACAGGTAGGCCTCCGACTGTTCTTCATCATCGTCAGTAAAGAATGTCGCGAGGGAGATCCCTTTGACCTTCCGGGTGCGAACGTGGTACGGACCGCTGATCACGTTGATTCCCTCGGTCGGGTATTGCATGCGAAAAGAGGTGTGGTCCTGCTTCTTGAAAAACCCTCCTGGTGGCTGTCGATCTCCCGCTGCCATCACTTCCTGTCCTTTCGGCGCGTAGACACGAAGATTGTAGGTCAGCAGCGTACTCTGCTCGGGAACAGTCGGATACCAATGGGCTGTTGAAAGCAAAAGGGCGGAATCTTTATTGATATAGCCACCGATCTCGCTTCCGCGGTGCCGGCCATCCGAGAAGTCAACCTGGGGCATACGGCCATGATATTTCAGCGTAATGCGGGTGAGCTTGCCCCGCGGGTGATCCGGGATCTTCAAGGAGATGAGATTCGACGCTTTATCGCCCGTATCGACCTCGAAAGGAAGAGGTTGGTCTCCTTCCATCGCCCGGTCGATCTCAAGGTCCTTTCCGAGGACCAACCGAAGGGGCGACTCGGTTACGACGACATCGATTTGATCCTCGACTTGGATTCTTCCGGATTCCAGGTCGAAATGAAGATCGATGTCATGATTTAGAATCGCCGTCCTTTCAGGACGACCCTTCGCCAATCCGGAATGAGGTTCCACGGACCGAAAGGGCCGCTGACTCTCGCATCCAGCGAGAAAGGTGACAAAAAGGAGGCCCACCCAAATTTTGACATCCTGTCTCATGGTCGGATTCATCCTATTCGTATAAGGTTTAGATTCGATACGTCAATGTAAAGACAACCTCCCTTCGAATCTCCTCGCCCAGCAGCGGAAGCTCCCGGCGCTTGCGATCGGTAAGATTGTAGATTTCCAGCCGTGTCCCGAGATTCGGTGTAAATAAATACGTCAGGAGGAGATCCACAGAGTAATACTTTTGCTGTTCAGGGGATGCATCCGGCCCCCCCCTGAACGGCCAATTTGTATCATCAATAAAGCGATAGATCAAGGCTCCTGATAAATATCGCGGGTCGTTCATTAAAAAGCCGACATTCACCTTGTGTTTTGGGCTCGCCTCGTTTGCGACACCATTTTCGTGGTATTGGAGAAAGCCATAGTTCGCAAGGAGGCGGAGGGTGTCTGTCATCTGGTACTGGCCCCAGACCTCCCCGCCACCCCCTTCGACTTTTTCATCGCTGTTGATCATGGTAAACGTTGCCGGTGGCACAAAGTCCGCGCGGATGAAGTTTTCCGTGACAACATAAAACAGATCGATGCCGACCGTAAAGCCGGGCACCCATTTACCCATGTAATTTGCCTCATACCAGGTCG
>SCUR01000181.1 GCA_004297235.1 Candidatus Manganitrophaceae bacterium
AGAGATGAGGAAGTCGAAGCTCTGATCCGGAAAGGGAAGCTGGCAGGCGTTCGCGACCTGGAATTTGACGTTGGGGTACGCCTTGCATCGCTCTTTCGCCACTTCGATCAATTCTTTCGAAAGATCGATCCCGACGACCTCGTCGGCATACGGCGCCAGATGGACCGCCTGCAAGCCGCTGCCGCAGCCGACGTCGAGGATGCGGGAATAATGCTTCCCCTTCGTCAACTCCGCCAGGCAGAGATCGTAGAGGAGATAGCTGTTCATCAGGAAGGGGGTTTCGCTGACGAGTTCGTCAAACCCCTTTCCCCAATCGTTATAAACTTTGGCAACAGATTCAGTCGTCGGCTCAGACATGGCTTTTTCTTATAACATGATCAGGGACGGGGCACAAGAAAAATCTAAATGCCGTTAGGCGTGAGGCGTGAAGCGTAAGGGGTCAGATCAAAAGATTTTAAATTCTTTGCCTTTACCCCTCACGCCTCACGTGTTTTCAGCTCTTCCGCCCTCTGAAGACTGTCCTGCAGGCCTTCTCGATAGGTGGGGCAACGGAGGGTTACGCCGAATTCTCTGAGGAGCTTTTCGTTCTGATATCGGACGGCCGGGGTCGCCCCGCTCGCCGGACCCGGAGGGATCAACGGGGAAACGCCGAGCATCGTCGCCATATGATTGAAATACTCGGCCGGTGTGTGAGGTTCTTGATCGACGACGTTATACGTCTGGCCGGGGCGGCCTTTCTCCATCGCGGCGATCAAGATGTCGAGATAGTCCTCCAGATAGATCCGATGAAGATGCGGCGGCAGATCGGCCGGGACTTGATAGGCGCCCCTGCGGACCTGATCGAGAATGCCGGGGGCCGCATGATAAACAGATCCGGTCCGAAGGGTGATCCCCGGAAAGCCCCCCTCGGAGAACCGGGCCAGGATCTCCCGCTCCGCCTCCAGATGAATCCGGCCGGTCGAGCTCTTCGGCCGGCAGAAGGCCTTCTCATCGATCCCCGCTCCCGGGGAGCCCTGATCGGGAGCCGCACCGTCATAGACGGCGAGACTGCTCTCGTAAATATAGCGCTTGATCGCGCCGCGAGGAATCACCGAAAGAATATTCCGCAATCCCTTCAGATCGGCCGGCTCCGGCACCGACATCCCATGCTGCCGCCGGCCGGCCAGGTGAAAGATCACATCGGCATTGGCTACCGCCATCTTCGCCAAAAACGGCTCGGTGAGATCGGCCGCCAGCGGGTTGATGCCGAGCCGGGCGAAGCCGGGGGCCAGCCCGTCGGAGGAGATCAACGCCCAGACACTGTGGTTGTGCCGTAAAAGACGCAACCCGAGCTGCTTCGTCAAGTTCCCTTCGCCGATCAGCAGGATGGTCGTGAATGCTTTTGTCATGATTGCTTTCCTCCTTTGAAAGAGGATCAGGAGAGGGATTTATTGCGTCGTCATCGATTGGGAGAGGGCTTCGTACTCGAGGGAGAGTTTCTCCCACTGGGCGGTCTCCTGATCGATCTCGGACTTCAAACGATTGTGCCGTTCCATCAATTCGTAAAAACGCGCTTTCTCTTGGTAGATGTTCGGATCGGCCAAAAGCGCCATGCATTCCTGATAGGCTTTGTTTTTTTCTTCCAGCGCTTTTTCAACCGCCTCGATCTTTTTCTTCAACGGCTGCGCCTCGCGGTAGAGTCGATTTCTCGCCTCGGCTTCCTTCCGCTTCTGCTCCTTCTGCTCGCTCTTACTGAGGGAGGGCTGCTTCTCTTCAGACGAAGGACCTGGCGACGAGGAGGGCGCCTCCGCGCTCTTCCCCTTCTTGTAGAGATAATAATCGTAATCGCCGGGAAAGACCGTCACGCGCCCCTGGTCAACCTCGATGATATGATTCGCGACCCCTCGAATGACGTGCCGATCGTGCGTAATGAAGCAGATGGTGCCGGTATATTCTTTCAACGCTTCCTCAAGGACATCGCGGGAAGGGATATCGAGATGGTTCGTCGGCTCGTCGAGAAGAAGAAAGTTCGCCGGTTTAATCAACATCTTCGCTAGCGCCAATCGGCTCTTCTCCCCTCCGCTCAACACGGAGACCTGTTTGAAGACATCATCTCCCGAAAAGAGAAAGGCCCCGAGAATGCCTCTCAGGAACGACTGCGCTCCTTCCGGATGGGCCTCTTGCATCTCCTGAAGGAGCGTATAATTCGGATGAAGCGATTCAAGTTGATGCTGGCTGAAATAGCTGAGGCTGATCTTCTGCCCCAGCGCGCGGCGCCCGCGGTCGATCGGCAAGACCCCCGCCAGAATCTTCAGGAGGGTCGATTTTCCAGCGCCGTTCGGACCGACCAGCGCCACCTTCTGTCCCCGCGTAATCGTGAGATTCAGCCCTTGATAGACCTTCACGGGGCCGTAGAATTTATCGACCCCTTCCAGGGTGATCACCTCCTGGCCTCCCCGCTCCGGCTGGGGGAAGGTAAACCGCACCTTCTTACGTTCCTGCGCCAGCTCCACCTTATCCATCTTCTCGAGCTGCTTGATCCGGCTTTGCACCTGACGCGCCTTGGTCGCCTGGGCCCGGAACCGGTCGATGAAACGCTGGGTCTCTTCGATCTTTTTTTGCTGGTTCTCGTAAGTCGACTGCCGAATCTCCGCCGCCTCCTCCTTCGCGGCCAGATAGCGATCGTAATTCCCCGTATAGCTGATCAGCTTTCCGCCGTCGATCTCGACGATCCGGTCGGCCAGCGCATTGATGAAGGGGCGGTCATGGGAGATGAACAGGATCGCGCCCGCGTACCCCTTTAAAAAGTTTTCAAGCCAGATCACCGACTCCAGGTCGAGGTGGTTGGTCGGCTCGTCGAGCAAAAGAATATCGGGTTGAGAAAGCAACAGCTTCGCCAGCGCAATCCGCATCAGCCATCCGCCGCTCAACGTATCGGTCTTCTTTCCGAAATTCGCCTCCTTGAAGCTCAGCCCGGAGAGGATCTGCTTCGCCTGATGCTCCAGGTCATACCCCCCCTTCGACTCGTACTGGATCTGCAGCTCCGCATAGTGCAGGCCGAGGCGCTCCTTTTCCTTCATGTCGTCGGTCTCGTGCATCTCGCGCTCGATCCGCTTGAGGGTCGCTTCGATTTGATTGATCGAATCGGAGGCCGAGAGGACCTCTTCCAGAATGGAGCGCCCTCTTAATTGAATGATCTCCTGGGGAAGATAACCGACTACGGAGCTCTTGGAGATGATCACCTCTCCTTCATCGGGGTCGACCTTGCGTGAGATCATCTCGAGCAGGGTCGTCTTGCCGGCGCCGTTGGGGCCGATGAGGGCGATCCGGTCTCCATACGCCACCTGTAAAGTCGCGTCGGCCAGCAGGGTCCGGGCCCCGAATCGTTTTGTGATATTGAGAAGTGAGATCATTTCTTCGAGTGATTGAACGTCGGCCGCTCCAGATCGTGCTGCGGCGAGAGGTTTTCCTTAAGATTCGGGGTCGCGTGGATAAAAGAGTGGGCGCGGGCCT
Organism: Candidatus Manganitrophaceae bacterium; assembly: GCA_004297235.1. Taxonomy (GTDB): domain Bacteria; phylum Nitrospirota; class Nitrospiria; order SBBL01; family Manganitrophaceae; genus Manganitrophus. Next base: position 3,493 of record SCUR01000181.1, read on the forward strand.
TTCGATGAATTTCTTGAAGCTGCGCCGCCGTCAGCCACGTCGAGAGCTTTTCATTCTCCCGGAGTTGATCGGTGTTTGAAACGGTCGTGTTGTCGGTGCAGATGGCGACCGGAATCCCATATTCAATGAAGGTGAACATCGGATGGGGCGCCCCCATCGCCACGGCGCCGGTCTGGTAATTCGAGGTGTAGCAACATTCGACCAAGATCTGATCCTTCGCCAGCCGCCGCATCAGCGCCTTGTCTTTGACGGCGGAACAGCCGTGGCCGATCCGTTTCGCGCCGAGGATATCGATCGCCTCCCAGATCGCTTCCGGCCCTTCATCCTCCCCGGCATGAATCGTCAAGCCGAGGTTGCCGGACCGGGCGATATCGAACGCCTCCTTAAAAAGCCGCGCCGGATTTCCCCGCTCCGCCCCCGCCACGTCGAAGCCGATCACCCCCGTCCGTTCATGAAACTGCTGCGCCTCGGCGATCGCCTGACGCGCGAGGATCTTGGCGATATGGGGGCCTTGATGCCGCATGGCGATGACGATGAGTCCGGTCTCGATCGGGTACTTTCTCTTGGCGCGGTTGAGGCCGGTCAACACCGAGCTGATCGTCTGCCGCAAGGTCAACCCGGCAAAGGTGTGGATGATCGGCGCATAACGAAGCTCCAGAAGACGGACGCCGTTTTGATAGGCCTTCTTGACGATCGACTCCACGACATAGGAGATGTTTCCGTAAAATTGCGTGATCCAGGCCGGGTAGTGAAATTTGTCGAGATAGCGGAGCAGCGCCCCTTCTTCTCCCTCTTGAAGAACGAGAAGACGCTCCATCTCTTTTTTGGTGGCGACCGGGTTGAGCCGGTGCTCCTTCATCAGCTTCCAGGTGATGTCGACCGGAATCGATCCGTCGACATGCTGGTGCAGCTCGACCTTCTCGATTTTGGCGATCCCGTTTTTCGAAGTCTGTTTTTTACCGGAACGTCTCATCCGCCTGCTTCTTCTTTCCAATAGTTGTAGGCCAAAAAGGGATCCCACATGGCGCCGGTGGCGGTCATCACGGCATCGACGCCGAGATCGAAGAACTCCCGAATGTGCGCCGCCGTCATCACCCCGCCGACGCCGACCACCTCGAAATCATATTTTGCTTTCCGCTTCAGCTCGACGATCCGCGCCCCCTGCGTCATCGCGCATGGCCGGATCGCCGCGCCGCAGACCCCCGATCGAAGCCGTCCCTTTCCGGGAAGGGCCTGCGTGCCGTCGGGCTTCACCACTTCGAAGGAGAGGGTGTTGAGCCCGGAAATCGCATCGACATGCGGCGCGTTCGCCGCGACCACTTTTTCCAATCGGGACGGATCAGGGATATAGCCGATCTTGATGATCAACGGCACCGCGCCGATCGCCCGCTTCACCCGTCTGGAGATCTCCGCGGAGAAGACCGGATCGGTGTAGACGCTCCCCTCCCCCGTGACCACGTTCGGACAGGAGAGATTAATTTCGACCGCCGGCGCTCCCGCCTCGACCGCCAGACGCGCCGCCCGGGCGTAGTCTTCCGCCAGATCTTTTTCCCCCGGCGTGCCGACCACGCTGACGATCAGCAGCTGCCCGTCGCCGATTCCGGCCTTCGCCCTGCCGATATCTTCCTGCCAGATCTTCGGATCGCGCGACGGCATTCCGAACGAATTGGTGATGCTGATCTCTTCCACGCGGGAAGGCGATTCCATCGTGGCGACCAAGCGCGTCCCAAAATCCTTTTCGGTCAACGGCCCCTTCACCTGGAGGAACATGCAGTTGGGATCGGGATGACTGGGGGTCGCACTCGTCCGGACGGTCTTGTAGACCAGAAGGTCGAAACCGAGCTCCCCATAGGCGATGATCCAGCGCGAATTCAAAAGCGGTCCGGCCGGAATCCCGAGACGGGAGTTGACATCGAATCCGAGGAATTTGACTTTCTTTTGAATCCGCCGGGCGGGGGGCTTCTCTTTGAGAAAGGGGCCTTCCTGGTAATTGGCTTCGTAGGAGCGGGCGATATCGTATGTCGGGCTCGGCTTCATCAACAACATGTTCCTGGAGATATTCGAATCAATTCTTTGTATGCTAACATGGAGCGGGATTCAGGTCAACCTTTGAACCGGGACAGCAAACAGCCCAGGCGGATCACCTGGGCTGTTTGCACTTTCATGCCGGGTTTTCAGTGCGACGGATCGGGTCAGGCCGACTCCACCTTCTCGATGACCAGCTTGAAATGGCCGTCGGGCAACTGTTCGTTCTTCAAGATCTTGTGCCCCTCGGCCTGAACACTCCGGGGAACATTCCGGATCGGCTCCCCGTCATCGATGATGACCTCGAGCAGCTGGCCGGCATCCATCTCCTCCAATTGCAGCTTGGTCTTCACGAAATTCATGGGGCAAGCGACCCCCGAGAGATCCAGCCGGGCATCGACCTCTTTTTGCAAGCTCATATCCACCTCTTTTTGTATAATCGATGACACCGGTTCTTTCTTCCTCAACTTCAAATTGGCGTCCAGCCGATCGTAGGCTTCTCGACACTCCCGAACGAAGGCGTCGGCCAGATCGAGGAGCGACCGAACCGACTCCGGACGCGGATCGAAGGCGGCCCATTTTCCCAAGTCCTCCGTGAAATTCTCGAACCGCTCCGTGACGATCCCCTGCTCGACCAGCTTGTGCTGGAACTCTTTGAGGATCTGATCTTCATGCGGCAAATCGACTCCGAATGGGATCAGCAGCGCCCGGCAGCAAACCATGATCGCCTGTTTGATATTGCCGATCGCCTCGTCCGGCTGTTGCTGGAGGAGCGCCGCCGAGGCTTTCTCGATCGACTGACTCCCCATCCGCAGCTGATGCTCGATCATATCGATGACCGTTCCGGCGCACTCCCCCGGACCGAGATCATCGAGCGAGAAGTCTTGATCTTGATTGTAATCGTGATAATACTCCGGCGCCTCCTGCGGCGTCGGGAGCTGGATGAACTTCTCAAGGCGCGCGCCGATCGCTTCGCGGCCGAAGCGCTCGATGAATTGGTTGAAGTCCTCCGCGCCCTGGCGATTCTCGCGATAGGCCTTGACGATCTCGATCACCGCCGACGGGATATTCTTCGCAGGAATTTTCAGCTTGGATGATCCAATCACGGAGCGCTCCGCGCTCACCCCTCCTCCCAAATGGAGCTGATAGTGCGGCGCCAGCTTGCCATGGACCTTTTTGCCGACCCCGTGGAGACCGATTCCGGCGATATGATGGTGGCCGCAGGAATTGGGGCAGCCGGAGATCCGAATCCGCAAGCCGTTCAGATCTTCGAACTCCGGCAGATCCTTCTCGAATCGATCGACGATCGCCGCCCCGACTCCCATCGAAGAGGTCAACGCCAGCTGGCAGCTGTCGGCCCCCGGACAGGCGATCACATCGACAGCGCGTTCGGCCCCGGCGCCGCCGAGCCCGATTCGGCCGAGCGCGGCGTACAACTCCGGGAGCTCCGCACGGCGAACATGATGAAGGATTAAATTCTGCTGGTGGGTGGTCCGGACCGCCTCCGGGGAAAACCGGTCGACGATGTCGGCCATCTCGCGCATCTGGGCGGAAGTCATATCCCCCAGAATCAATTTGATCTGAACGGCGCAGATCCCCGCCGTCGGCTGAGGGATGACGTTGGTTCGAAGCCATTTCTCATATTCCGCATTTCCATGGTAACCATTCCCGCCGTTCTGAATCATATTGAGATTCGGCTCGACGGAGGGGGCTTTCGCTTGAGGGGTCGGCAGCGCGGGATAAACTTTTCCCGATTCCTTAAGAAGGGCCAACTCCTCGCCTATTTTTTTATTAAATTGGTCGATTCCCCACTTCTCCAGAACGAACTTCATCCGGGCCTTGCTCTTTGTTTTCCGGTCGCCATTGGCGTCGAAGATCTTCAGGACCGCTTCGCAGAATGGCAACACCTCTTCCATCGGCAAAAACTCGGTATAGAGTTTCGCCAACTTCGGATGCGATCCCAAACCTCCTCCCACAAGGACTTTGAAGCCATACTCCGTCCGGCCCTGAGTTTCCCGGCGGGTGGCGATGAACCCGATATCGTGGATCGACGCCAATCCGCACTCGCTCTGGCAACCGGAGAAAGAGATCTTAAATTTGCGGGGAAGATCTTGGTTGATCGGATTGCGCAGCAGATAATAGGCGACCTGCTCGGCAATGGCGGTGACATCGAATAACTCCGTAGGACAGACGCCGGCCAAATGGCAAGAGGTGACGTTCCGGACGGTGTTGCCGCAGGCCTCGCGGGTCGTTAGCCCCGACTCGGCCAGCCGGGTCATCACGGCGGTGATGTTTTCCAGCTTTACATAGTGGAACTGGATATCCTGCCGGGTGGTGACATGTCCTTTCCCCGTGGAATAGAGATCAGCGATCTCCGCCAAAGCGCGAAGCTTCTGGCCGTTGAGGAGTCCCGACGGGATCTTCACCCGGACCATCTGAAACCCTTTTTGCCGCTGTCCATAGATCCCATGCTGCAAGCGGAAACGCTTGAACTTTTCTTCGGGAATTTCTTTCCGCTTCAAACGCTCGACCTGAAGGCCAAAGTTCTCAATTTCTTTGACGATTTCTTCCGGAAGGGTGGTTTGGATTGGGCCCATTTAGATCCTCTCACTGGTCATAAAGATTTTCACAAAGGATACACCACTTTCCCCAAACAATCAATATAAAACTCGCCGTCCTAAACGAGGAAAACTCTCTTATAAAACGAATAGAATAAATAAAAAAGGGGGCCGGACTCGGCCCCCTTTTTAGCTGACTTTGACTTAGAGATTATCCCTGCTGTTCCAACCCATCCTTATTGCGGGGTCCCGCTCATGCCCTGTTGATCGCTCCGCGGGGCTGCTCCTCGGCCTGCCCCCCCCATCCCGAACTCCTTGGAGAGAAGCCGCTGGGCTGTCTGAAACTCTTTGTCGGCTTGATCGGTCTTTCCCTGACGATAAAGGGAAAGCGCCAGATTCAGGTGCGCTTCCGGAATGTTGGGGTCAATCCGTGTAACATTCTGGAAATGTTCCTGCGCATTCACATATTGCTCTTTTTCAAAAGCGGCAACGCCTTTATTAAATTCATCCTTAACCGATTCGGGCAACTGCTTCGGCACCGCCGCGCGCGGCTCGGAGCTGCTCCCGAACATATGACTGGTTGTACCACACCCCGCGAGGAACACCAACGCGATCGACAACACGATTACATTCTTCATCCTATCCCTCCTTCTGATGGTCCTGATGGTCCTATTTCGTATTCTTATTCTAATGATTAAGATTCCTCAGCATCAATTCCCTCAAAGAGCTAATCCGTTCAGCTAGGCTAGGAAAGTGACGGATATCTACCGAAATGAAAACGAGGCGTCTTCACGGGTTTCTGAAAAACAATTTGACAGCAAAACGAATTCGCGTAGAATACCGCCATGCCAAATCGACCCCTTTTCATTATTGCGGCAGTTCTCCTCTCTTTTACTTTTGAAGCGGGTTGCGTTAAATCAGAGCCCCCGGTGAATCCATTCCGTCAACCGATCAGCTATCGCGCCGGGCAGAGTCCCTCGTTCGTCGGCGCCGCCGATCTGAATCAGGACGGTTTCTTGGACCTCGCGGTGACAAACACCCAAGACAACTCCATCTTTATCTTCATCAATAACAAAGATGGAAGCTTTCAAGATCCGGTGCAACTTAAAACCGGAAGACAACCCCGATCGATCGTCTTGGGCGACTTTGATGAGGATGGCAAGATTGATCTCGCCACGATGAACAACGACGAGGACAACCTTTATCTCTATCTCAACCGCTCCACTCAAGGCCGGGCGCTTTTTGCCCTTCCCACCGTCTACACCGTCGGCCCGTCTCCTTTCGCGGCCGCGGCCGCCGACTTCAACGGAGATCGCCATCTTGATCTGGCCGTGATCTCCCGGCACGATCGCCTGATGATTCTGATGGGAAAAGGGGACGGAACATTTGAGGAGGGAATGGTGGCCGATCCGGGGGCGATTCCAACCGGAATTATCTCCGGACAATTTAATGGAGACGCCTTCCCCGATCTTGCTATCGCGAACAACGGCCCCGGAAGCACCGAGTTTATTTTTTTCTGGGGAAAAGGAGATGGGACATTCCAGAAGGGAGAAAAGCTCACTTCAGGGATGAAACCGCTGAGCCTCCTCTCCGAGGATTTTAACCAAGACCGTCGTCCCGATATTCTGGTCATCAATGGTCTCGGGGATTCTCTCTCACTTTTTCTTCAAGGGAAGGACGGCCGATACGGAAACCCCATCCCGTTTGGCGCAGAGGGAGGACCGGTCGCCGCCGTGGCCGCCGATTTCAGCGGAGACGGTCTGATCGATCTGGTCGTCGCCAACAGCCGAAGCGACAACATCTCTTTTTTGGCCGGAAAAGGAGACGGCACCTTCCAACATCCCCCGTTCAACATTCACACCGGGGTGGCCCCCTTTTCACTCACGTCGGGAGATTTCAATCAGGATGGAACCGTTGATATTGCCGTCGTGAATAATGAGGATCAAACCCTTTCGGTCCTACTCGCAAAACAGAAAAAAAGGAGGGATTGACAAAAGGGCGCTTAATCGTTTATTAAGAATCATTCTTATTATTGATTTGGTTGAGAATGAGCCCTGCATTTCGAAAAAGCCGTCAGCGGCAGATGATTCTCGATACCCTCTCCGAGATGAGAGCGCATCCGACCGCGCAAGAAATCTTCTCCCAGGTTCGGGAGATGGATTCCCAAGTCGGGCAAGCCACCGTTTATCGAAATCTCCGCATCTTAAAAGAGCAAGGTGAGATTATCGAGCTGAGCTTCGGCCCCGGCGCGAAACGCTACGATCGAAATGTCGCCCGCCATGAACACTTTACCTGCCGGCGGTGCGGAAAGATCGAAGATATTTATCCAAACTACCGCTCGTTGACCGGAAGTCTTTCGGAAAAAGGCTACCAGGTGGACGAGTGGAGAATAGAGGCCTTCGGCATCTGCCAAGGTTGTATTGAAAAGAGCAAACCAGCCCAACCGCAATGACCTTGCGGTCCGGAATACTCAACAGACGAGAAAGGGGGAAGGGAACGATGGGAAAACCATTAAAAGGAACCAAGACGCACGACAATCTCAAGCATGCCTTCGCGGGAGAATCTCAGGCGAATCGCCGGTATCTTTACTTCGCGCGGAAGGCCGATATCGAAGGCCAACCCGATATCGCGGGCGTTTTCCGCGACACGGCGGAAGGCGAAACCGGTCACGCCTTCGGTCATTTTGATTTTTTGAAAGAGGTCGGCGACCCCGCCACCGGCTCTCCGGTCGGAGACACCGCCGTCAACCTGCAATCGGCGATCGACGGGGAGACCTACGAGTATACTCAGATGTATCCCGGCTTCGCCAAAATGGCGCGCGAGGAAGGATTCGATGAGATCGCAGCCTGGTTCGAGACCCTCGCCCGCGCCGAGAAGTCTCACGCGGGGCGCTTCCAGAAGGCGCTCGACTCCGTCAAAGGGAAATAACCTCCTCCCTCATTTTCATCCGCTTTAAACCGAAGGGTGCGCCGGCAGGATGGTCGGCGCACCCCTTCATCAAGAATGGGGTCCCCCATGTCGCCGGAGCCGTTAAGCCTGATTTCCGAAAACAAGAGAACGCTCGATCAGGAATTCGCACGCGTCGCCGACATCTGCAACGGATGCCGCCGCTGCTTTAATCTCTGCCCTTCATTCGATCAGATGTTTATTCGAATCGACGATCGGACCGGCGAGGCCGACAGCCTCGCCAAGAAAGACCAGGACGAAATCACCGACCTCTGCTACTACTGTAAGCTCTGTTATAATCACTGTCCCTACACGCCGCCGCATCACTTCAACCTTGATTTCCCCCGGCTGATGCTCCTCGGAAAAGCCGAGCGGGCGAAGACCCGGCGTCCGACCTTTCGCGATCGCATTCTCGTCGACACCGACTGGGTCGGCCGATGGGGACGGCGGCTGGCGCCGCTTCTGAACTGGGCCAACTCGGTCCGCGCCGTCCGTCTCCTCATCCATCGGTGGCTCGGCATTCATCAAGATCGGATTCTCCCCAAAATCGCGACGGAGACTTTCACCGAATGGCGGGCCAAGAACAAGCGCTCCGACGGCCCTTCGGCCGGAAAAAAGGTCGCCCTCTTTCACACCTGTTACGTCGACTACAACACTCCCGAGATCGGGAAAGCGTCGGTGCAGGTGCTGGAGAAAAACAACGTGGAGGTGATGACCCCTCAGCAACTCTGCTGCGGGATGCCCTATTTCGATGTCGGCGATATCGAGTCGGCCCGGAAGAAAGCCCGGTTCAACATTCGATCGCTTGAAGAAGCGATCCGGGCCGGCTACGACATCGTCGCGCCGATGCCGACCTGCAGTTTGATGTTGAAGAAGGAATACCCCGCCCTGCTCGGCGAGGAAGCAAAAATGGTCTCCGAGCACACGTTCGATCTCTGTGAGTATCTGATGCGGCTCAACGGGGAAGGAAAATTAAACAAGGAATTTAAAAACCCGGTCGGAAAGATCTCCTATCAGATCCCCTGTCATCTTCGGGATCAGAACATCGGCTACAAATCGCGGGATTTAATGAAGCTGATTCCTGGCGCCACCGTTGACGTCATCGAGAAATGCTCCGCGCACGACGGCACCTGGGGGATCAAGACCGAGTTTTTTGAGGAATCGATGAAGACGGCGAAACCGCTCTTCCGCGCCATCGAGGAGGGGAACCCCGATCTGATCGCCACCGATTGCCCTCTGGCCGGGATGCAAATTCTTCAGGGGACCGGGAAGGAGCCGCTTCATCCGATCGAAATTTTAAAAAAAGCATACGGCTTGTAGGACCTCCATCATGGACCCTACCTCAAACCGGGAGCAGACTTATGAAGAAAATCGAAATTGAAGAACTCCATCCACTGGCTGAGTATGAAAAAATAAGAGATTCCTTTCGTCGACAAATCATGGAAGAGAAAAAAAAGAGACGGATCCAAGTCGGCCCGTATGTCTCTCTGACTTTCGAGAACCGGGAGACCATTCTCTTCCAGATTCAAGAGATGTTGCGCGTAGAGCGGGTCGAAGATCCCGTCAAAGTTCAGGAGGAGATCGATGTCTACAACGATCTGATTCCGGACGAGGGGGAGCTCTCCGCGACGCTCTTCATCGAGATCACCGACGAAGGCAAGGTCAAGGAGATCCTGGATCGGCTGATCGGGATCGATCGACCGAACGTCGTCTATTTTCAGATCGGCAAGAAGAAAGTCGCCGCCGACTTTGAAGCCGGCCGGAGCACCGAGGAGAAGATCAGCGCGGTTCACTACGTCCGGTTCAAATGGAATCCGACGTCGGTGGAGACCTTCCGAAGCGAGAAAGAAAACTATCTCGTCGTGGAGCACCCTCAGTACAAGGAGCGCGCGCTCATTTCGGAAGCGACGAAAAAGGCTTTACTGGAAGATTTGGATCACGCGGAGTAAAGAGCGAAGGGTTGGGGAGAGACCTTCCCCAACCCTTCAGAATCACTTCTTCTTTCTGACATACACCTTCAATACCTTGCCTTCCTGAACCAACTCCAAAAACTCGTTTCCGGTGGTTTTGCACCAGGCCGGCATGTCCTTCTTGATTCCTTCATCGTCCGAGAGAACTTCCAACACCTGGTCGATTTCCATCTGTTTGATCTTCTTCGATGTCAAAATCACCGGAATGGGACAGAAGAGTCCCAACGTATCGAGTGTCTGATCAGCCTCCATCATCCATACATCCTTTGTATTTGTAAATGATCCTTCCTTCTCTGAGCCGGAAACGGATCGATAACGGGACGCCTTATCTCTGGGCCGATAGGCTTGTATAAAGAGGCGAGACTTGCCGGAGTTGCTCGACACACATCGGGAAAATGGAGAGGACCGCGTCGACATCGCTCTCCGCCGTCTCCATCCCGAGACTGAAGACAACGCCCCCTTGGGCGACATTCGCCGGAAGACCGGCGGCCGTCAGAACGGGGGAGATCTTCAATGCCTCCGCGCTGCACGACGATCCGCTGGCGGCAAAGACCCCCTGCTTTTCCAGCATTCGAATGAGCGCCTCCCCATCGACATACTCCACCGCGAAGCTCGCGATATGGGGAAGCCGGTGGATCGGATCGCCCGTCAAGTGAATCAACGGAACCCGTTCTCTCAATCCGACAATGAGCCGATCTCGAAGCGCCGCCAGGCGGGGCGCTTCGGCATGAAGGCGCCTCTTCGCTTCGAAGGCGGCTACCCCCATTCCGACGATCGCCGCGACATTCTCGGTGCCGCTTCTTCGCCCCCCCTCTTGAATTCCCCCCTCG
>SCUR01000182.1 GCA_004297235.1 Candidatus Manganitrophaceae bacterium
TTAAAAAAAGTGATTCAATATGACGTCGCTTGCCTCTTCTTGAAGAATGAGAATCGGGTGAGAGTCTACTCCGGCCGTCATAAGTCGGCGGCTTTCCTTGAGCGGGTTTCGTCGGACACATTCCAAAGAGGTCAGGTCCTCCTTGAAAAGGGCGATCTTCCCTCGGGGCCCATCGTCTTAAAAGAAGGGGCGGAAATATTGGTTCCGCTCCGGGTCGCGACGGAGAAGATCGGTCTCTTGAGATTGATTCGAGTCTCAAAAGAGATCTTTGACGATTATCAATCGAGAGTCCTCGCCATGATTTCCACGTCCCTCTCGCTGGCTATTCGGAATGCAGAAACCCATCATGAAGTTCAGGAATTGGCGAGTAAGGATGAGCTGACTTCTCTGCTGAATCGGCGCGCATTCTTGAATGTGGTTCAGCGGGAGTTTAAAAGGGCGGCCCGTTACGAGACCTCGCTGGCGCTCATTCTCATCGATATCGATCATTTCAAGAAAATCAATGACGGTTATGGGCATCTGGTCGGCGATCAGGTGATTCGAGAGATCGCGCAAACGATCCAGCAGAGCGTCCGTGACGTCGACACCGTCGCCCGCTACGGCGGAGATGAACTGGTCGTGGTCTTGCCCAAGACCAACCTTCAAGAAGCGTTGATCGCGGCGCAACGGATTCGAAAGAAAATCCGCACCTCCTTAATCAAGTACGGGGACCGCGCCATCCAGATTACGATCAGCATGGGAATCGCTCAATGCCCCGCCTCTCTGATCAAAACACCGGACGATCTTTTCCGATTGGCCGACCAGGCGTTGTATGCTGCGAAGAGAAAGGGGCGGAATCGGATCGAGTTTCCGCCGTTATCGGCCGTGATGGCGGGAGAAGGTGTTTTGAAATGACCGCTTCCGAGAAAGACAACGACCCGGCGGCGCAGACGGGTATAAACCGAAGAGAGTATATCCGAGTTCCCTCGGAGTGCCCGGTCCTCTATCGGATTGTCGATCCCCTCGCTCCCAAGCGGAATTCCAAAAACACGGTTCAGCATATTCCATCCCTTCCGCTGGATCTGACGCAGAATAAGTTTGGCGGCGAAGAGGGGATGAACCAGCAGGTTATCGAGCTGATTCTTTGGCTGGATTGGAAGATGAATTATCTTTTTAAAACCTTGACTCGGACGAAGGATTCCGAGGTCTTCCCATATCAGGCCGTTCTGATGGACCTCAGCGCTTCCGGAATGAGGTTTTCCTCATCCAAAGAGACCCCCTTCAAGACCCTTCTTGAGTTTGAATTCATCCTTCCGATCCTTCCGTTTCAAGAAATTGTTTTAACCGGAGAAGTGATCCGGTGCGTCCCCTCCGGCGATAAGGCGCTTCCCAAGGAATATGAGATCGCCGTGGAGTTCAGACGAATCAAGGAGTCCGACCGAGAGCACATCATCCGTTATGTCGTGAAGCGGCAGCTGCAGCTCCAAAGGGAAAGGCCCCTTTAGATCCCTCTTTAAAGTCGATGTTGATTAGAAGCGCCTTTTCGTCTAAAGTATTCATCGGCCCAGGGTTCTCATCGGTCCGAAGCGGATTCCCGCACGGTGGGAACCTTGATCATCCAGTTAAAATCATTTGACTTTTTTCCAGCAGAAGCTTATCCTCGAAAACTT
>SCUR01000183.1 GCA_004297235.1 Candidatus Manganitrophaceae bacterium
GGGCGGGGTTTTCACTCTCGATGGGTAATTTTGTCTTCGATGCCGTCTCCCCGGTCAAGCGCGCGCAGTGCATCGCCATTTATAACTCCGCCAATGCGATCGGCATCTTCCTCGGCGCCTCGCTCGGCGGAAACCTGAGCCGCTGGCTTCCCAAAGAGGTCCACATCGGCTCCGCTCAGTTCACCCTGGCATCGAACCTCCAGCTTCTCTTTTTGCTGTCGGCCGTCTTGAGATTGACCGTTTCCTTGAAATTTCTTCCGATGATCCGCGAGGTGCGGGAGGTCAAGCCGTTTGGAGCAAAAGATTTTTTCATCGCCATCGCCCAAATGCGGCCTCTCTCCGGATTCAAATTCAACCTCTTCACTCTCGGAAGGGGGAGAGCGCCTTTCATCGCCAAGGGAACCCGCCCGGCCCCGCCGAAGGCGGAGCTCTCCTTGACGCTCGCAGACACAAAAGAGCCGGAAGAAGTTCATTCCCGTCCGTTCACTTCAGCCGAATAAGCCGACTTCGGCCGGGTGAGAAACGCTCGCTCCAATAAATGAGGGTCTCTCCGTTGTTGAAAGGTCTTGTCATTTTGATTTTATTAGTGCTAATATTTTTTAAGATTTCCGAGGGGGGGCATTCTGTCGGCCTTTGGAGGCTGCGGAACGAAAAATAATGAAAACGAGAAGGCATACATCATCCGGCGGCGTCATTTTTAAGGCGAAGGAAGACGGCATTCAAGTGGTATTGATCTCGCATTACAACCAAAAAGGGAAGCTGATTTGGTGCCTTCCGAAGGGTTCCGTCGAAAAAGGTGAAAGCCTGCAGGAAACGGCGATGAGAGAGGTGCGCGAAGAGACGGGTGTCTTTGGACGCGTTCTGGAGAAGATCGGCCAGATTCAATATTGGTTTTATTCCAAAGAAGAAGAGACCAAGATTTTCAAGACCGTCCATTTTTATCTTTTAGAGTATTTGAAAGGGGATGAAAAAGACCATGACTCCGAAGTGGATGAGGCTCGGTGGGTAATCCTTGAAGAAGCGCTGGGAATGTTGACCCACGGCAGCGAGCGAACCATTTTGGAAAAAGCGGCGCGTTATTTGACCGCCGCATACGGCGATAAAACGCAAGTTCCCTCGGCAAAAATCGAGAATATCCTTCCTAACGATACAAGCAATCCGCAGACGATCTAAGTCGACATGATTATATGACTCTGAGGTTCTATGGAGGTGCATTTGATGCAGCAAAGCGATAAGAGAAGAAAAGCTCTGGAAGAGATCCTGGTGAACAAAAGGAAAGAAGTGGTTCAACAAATTGAGCATCTCATGGTGGCACAGGAAGAGACGCCGGCCGGAAGCGCGATCCTGGACACCGGCGACCAATCGCTCAAAAACCATGAGACCGATGTAGATTTAACGCTTCTCGAAATGAACAACCGTCGATTGAAAGAGATTGAGGAAGCGCTCTTGAAACTTCGGGAAGACAGATACGGAATGTGCGAAGAGTGCGGTGCGGAGATCAGTTCAGGCCGACTCAAGGCCATGCCTTTTGCAAAGTATTGCGTTGTTTGCAAGGAGCGTCAAGAGCTCTTCGAAAGAATTGAGAGGAGCCGGACCGAGGTCTAACGGATTGATTGTGTCCTCGTTCGGAGACCGGCTCGCATTCTTCGACAGCGCTCTAGACGAAGTTAAACCGCTTCGAGAATCATTGAGAAGTCGGGGAGAAGTTTATTTTCTCCGATCTTTTTTCCGGCCCGGAAACCGAAATGGTTTTTCATGACACACCCGGTCCCAGAGTGATTCCATCCGAATCCGGGATGGTCCGGATCAAGCCCTTTTTCTCCGCTGTTCTTTCAACAAAATCCCGTCTGCTTGCCTCTGCGCAGAGAACGGCCTCCCCGATTTAAATAGATGATAACCCTCTGTAAAACAGCATTAATCCTCAATGTCGTTGTTTGACAGAAATTCGGTTATAAACTAAACTAAATTTCAACTCATCCTAACTATCATATAGAGAGCGCGATGTTAAAGGATCTCATTGCGAACCAGAAAGTACTATTCTCAAAAAACCTTTACTTCGCAGGCCATATTGAAACGATCTTCAACGATCTTAAATCCAAGGGAGATCTGGTCACCGCCATTCTGATGTTGGAGGAGAAAGAACAGTCGCTTCTCCTTTTCATTTTACAAGATGATCTTTATGCCGCGGTTCAACTGAACGAAAATACCTTCTCCGCGCTTCCCTTCACAGATTACTTTACCAAGATGTCTCAGGCGCAAGGGGCGATCCACCTCTATGTGACCAATCCGATCTTCTTCAAAGCTCTTCTGGTCCTGGCTCAGAAAAAACCGAACATCGTTGCCACCACCGATATTCTCAATATCGAAGCGCTTCTTAATCAAGTTCAGAAAAAAAAGAAAGAGGCCATCCTGCTGTTAAAAAAGAAAGACGAGATGAACCTGTTCTATTTTAGAGCGGGAAAACTCTCAGAGGGTTATTTTCAAGTCCCGGAGAGGATGGCCAAAGAAGGGAGCCTCCAAGAACAGCTTCTGGTCTACACCTACTCCTCCGATGAAGCCGATCCGATGGAGATCCAGCTTTTTTATGATTTGGATGTCTCACCGGCGGCCGATGTCGACGATGCGCTCGAAGCGCTGGGGGAAGGAGTGGAGCGTCAATTGGCCTCTCGGCCTCGGCTCATTCTGAGGCAGGAGGGGACCGAAGAGCTGATTGAAAAGGTCCTGAATAAAGGCATTTTCACGTTGGGCCGTGATCTGAGAAGCGACTGGGCGATTAAAGATCAGATGGTTTCGAGAGAACACGCGATCATCAAGGAAGATCAAGACGGATTTTTTATCGAGGACCGCGGGAGCCGAAACGGGACGTTCGTGAACAAAGAGAAAATCCTTCGAAAAAAATTATCCGATCGGGACGAGATCCGGATCGGTTCCGCCTCTTTCTTCTTTTCGGAGAAAGAGGAACAAGCCCCGCCGCAGGACACTTCCGACGAGATGGTTGAAGAGGTTTTGTCCGAGCCGGCGGCGGAAGAAAGGGGGACATGGTCCCTTGAATTTCTTTCGGGGAAAGAGGTCGGCCGCTTTCTTGAGCTTTCTCCCAAGCGGCTTTCGATCGGCAGGGGAAAAACCGACGTGGTCGTGAACGATCCGAAAGTCTCCCGTCATCATGCCGATCTGGAATGGTCCGAAAAAGGGTTTTTCCTGGTCGATCTAAAGAGCACCAACGGCATCTTTGTGAATGACCAAAAGATCGATAAAAAGCTTCTCTCCGCAGAGGACGTCATTACCGTGGGGGACACCCGCCTGAGGGTCGTTTGTAAGAAATGAACCAGGCCTCGTGGAGCTCCGATCTCTCCCGTCTTTTCGACGACCCCGTTCTTTTTTTTCAACAACTCATGTCCGGCTCCACTTCCCAATCGACCTTCATCGGTTATGCCTTCCTCCTCTTTCTCATCATTATCGGAATTTCATTCGGCCGGCGCTATCTCTCCATGCGCGATTCGACGAACGCATTCAACCCGTTGAAAGAAGCCAAGGAAGCCGCCAAATCTCATGATCTTTACCGGGCCGCGCAGCTCTTCGAGCAGGCCGGTGAATATGACGAAGCCATTCGGTCGTACAAGGACGCCAAAGCGTATCAACAAGTCGGCCGGATTTTCGAACAGAAGAAACAGTGGCAGGAAGCGGCTCAATTCTATAAGCTTTCCGGGGACGCGGAAAAAGCCGCCGTCATGTACCAAAAAGGGGGAGAATACGTCCGGGCGGCGGAATGTTATCTGACGTGCAAAAAGATCTCTCTGGCCGCCGAGGCGTATGAGAAGGGGAAACGGTTCCGTGAAGCGGCGGCGCAGTATGAGCGATTTGGAAACCTGCTCAAAGCGGCGACCCTTTATGATCAAGCGAATGATCTTCTAAAAGCGGCTGAGA
The DNA here is from genome assembly GCA_004297235.1 of Candidatus Manganitrophaceae bacterium. GTDB lineage: Bacteria > Nitrospirota > Nitrospiria > SBBL01 > Manganitrophaceae > Manganitrophus. The sequence goes on from SCUR01000183.1 coordinate 3,925, forward strand.
TGTATGAGAAGCACTTTCTGAGGGAAAGGCGAACCCAGACAGGCCCCCCCTCCGACAAAACAAAACAGATCGCGCAGACGGCCTATCAAAGCGGACAGATCTACATCAAAACAAAACAGTATTCAAAAGCGCTTGAGATTCTCTCCGCCGGCGGGTTTCCCTTGGAAGCGGCGGAAGCCGCCGTTCAGGGCGGGGAGATCGAGAAGGCCGCAGAGCTGTTTGTCGCCGCCAAAGCGTTCGGCCGCGCCGCCGCGCTTTATGAACAGATGGGGGACACGCAGCGGGGACATCGCGTGATCGGCAAGAAATTCAAAGAGGAGCACGATTTCCCGGCCGCGGCGCGGGAGTTTGAAAAAGGAGAAAGCTGGGCCGAAGCGGCCGAGATGTATGAACAGGTCGGAGATAAATCGAAAGCAGCCCAGATGCTGGCCAACAACGGGGATTATCATCGGGCCAGCGATCTTTTTCTGTCTGTGGGAGACAGCCTCTCGGCCGCGCAATCTCTGGAACGGGGAGGCCGAATCAAAGAGGCCGCCGATCTCTATATCCAGCTCCAGCAGTTCGATAAAGCGGCCCAGATGCAGGAATCGGCCGGAAACTATTATGAGGCGGCTCTCTTATACAAGCAGCAAGGGAAGGTCGATGAATCCATCTCCTATCTGCAGAAAATCGACACCCAATCATCGGACTATCATCAAGCCTCTCTTTTGCTCGGTCAGTTATTGACCGAAAAGGGGATGACCGATGCGGCCCGCGAACGATACCAAAAGATCATCACGCAAGAGGAGATCGGCGCAGAGAATCTGGAATTTTATTATCAACTCGCCTTGCTGCACGAAAAGAGGAAAGAGTTTGAGGAAGCGCAAATCCTTTACGAAAAAATATTGGCGGAAGACTACAGCTATCGCGACGCCAAAAGCCGGAGCACCCTTCTTAAGAAAGCGTTGACCGAAGTGAAGAAGGTCCTCGACGCCACACGCATGGAGGAAGCCGCCGCCCGGCCGAACGCGGCGATTCCAGCCGGCCCCTCCAGATACAAAATTATCAAGAAGATCGGACAAGGCGGCATGGGTGTCGTCTATCAAGCCGAGGATACCCTCCTCAAGCGGCTTGTTGCCTACAAGGTGTTGCCGCCGGCGATTCGCGAGAATGAGATGATCCTCCAGAGCTTCCTGCAAGAGGCTCGGATCGCGGCGGCCTTGAACCATCCGAATGTCGTGACGATCTTCGACACCGGCAAGAACGCCGATGAGATTTTCATCACGATGGAATATGTCAACGGCATCACCTTGAAGGAATACTTGGAAAAAAATGAAATTGCGATGCCGAAGCTGATCGAGATCATGAAGGAAATCTGCATCGGGGTCGCTTATGCGCACAGCAACAACGTCGTCCATCGCGATTTGAAGCCGGCGAACGTCATGCTGACTCACGATCACCGGGTCAAGATCATGGACTTCGGTCTCGCAAAAGTGGTCAGTGAATCGGCGGCGGATAAGACATCAGTCAAAGGGACCCCTCTCTATATGGCGCCCGAGCAGATTCTCGGCGAGAAGGTCGATCAGCAATCGGATATTTACTCCCTCGGGTGCAGCTTCTACCGAATGGTGGCGGGCCGTCCTCCCTTTGTCCAGGGAGATGTTTACTACCATCATCTCCATACTCCTCCCGCCCGACCGCGGACAATCAACCCCAACGTCCCGGAAAAACTCGACCGAATCATTCTCAAAGCGATCGAGAAAGAGAAATCAAAGCGCTACAAGAAAGTCACCGAAATCATCGGCGATCTTCAAACCCTCATTTAATTTCACGCGTCATTTCACGCCCGCCCCCCCTCTCCTCTCCCGATCTTGACAGCCTCTTCAAGAGGAGACTACACTCAAAGCAATCAGAAAACGGCTCCGCGAGAGAAGCGCGGGCGCGAGCGCCGGGTGCCACACGCTCACATTTCGATTGACAATCCAATCAGCAGTCCATTAAAGTGCTGGTCATTGTGCGGAGGGTGCTGTGAAGAAAGCGATTCCTTATGTTCTCATTTTCTTGCTGGCCGCCTGTGCGACGGGCCCGGAACGGAAGGAGCCCCCGGCCGATTTTCAGAAAGACGCCGTCATGTTCCAGTTCGGCTATTCAACGGCTTTCGATCGGCTGACGGAAGCCCTGGAGGCGGAGGGTTATGATATCGCCGTCGCCGACGAGCGCGCCGGGTTCATCCAAACCGATCCCAAAACCATCGACATCAAGCCTGAGGACGCCAGGCTCCAATATCGCGGCCTCTACCGGATACAGGTCGACGGCGACCGGGACCGCTCGTGGGCGGTGATCCAATTTTTGATTTTCCCGGAATTGCCCGGCGAGCGCGAGAAATTAATTAATCGGATACAAGGGGAGACTCCAAAAACGCCATGATCCATTCGATCCGCCTTCTTCCCCGCCGGAAGGTGATAGACCTTCTGGCCTGCTCTCTTCTGATCGTCTTCCTCGGCGGTTGCGCCTCGTTGAAGGACACCCGCGGACCCAGGGCGCAGATCCAAATCTCGAACCCGTTCAGCGGATCGGGCCTGGAGCTCCATCCGCCTGTTTTGAAAATCGAGCCGGGAGAGACGGTCGCCTGGAGCAATCATACGACCTATGATCTTCAAATCCGGATCGAGCCCGATACCGCATCGTCGGATGCCCCTTTTTTCATCTCGCCGCTGACCACGGTCGAAAAAAAATTCGAGGAGGCCGGGACCTACTCCTACACTCTTTTCTTTTCCTCGGACAAGACATTCGGGAATGTCACCGGTACCATTGTGGTAGGGGATCGGTCGCCGGCGTCTCCGCCGGCCGAAAAGCAACGGCCCGAATCGCCTCCGCGCGAGAAGACCCCTGAGACGGAACCCTTCATTATCTAGTCGACGCAACTTGAAGAGAGGGATGAACATCCGCACCCGCTGGACCGCTTGGCTCTTTTCCACCGTCTTACTGTTTTCTCCCTCCGTCTCCTCGGCCTTCGTGGGGGACGAGGAAAATACCATCGACATCTACCAGCGGGTCAATGCCAGCGTCGTCAACATCACCAGCATTGCCGTCACCTACGACTTCTTTCTCAACCCCATTCCTTCCGAGGCCACCGGTTCCGGTTCGATCATCGATAAGAAAGGCTACATCCTCACCAACAACCATGTGATTCGAGATTCCGAGCGGTTGGAGGTGACCTTGGCGGATGGAAGCAAATGGCCGGGGGAGATGGTCGGGACCGACCCTCAAACCGATCTCGCCATCATCAAGATTAATACCCCCCCCGACCGTCTCACCACTATCCCGATGGGGAATTCAGACGGCCTCCGACCCGGGCAGAAGGTATTGGCGATCGGAAACCCCTTCGGCCTGGAGCGAACCCTCACCTCCGGCATCATCAGCTCCGTTCGGAAGAACATCCGCGCCGGCGATCTGGAGATGGATGAAGTCATCCAGATCGACGCTGCAATCAATCCCGGCAATTCGGGCGGTCCGCTGCTCGACTCGGAAGGGAAGATGATCGGCATTAATACCGCCATCTTCACCCCTTCCGGCGGGAGCGTCGGGATCGGCTTTGCCATCCCGATCAACACCGCAAAACGGATTTTGAACGAGCTGATCACGAAAGGCTACGTCGCCTACGCCTGGATGGGAATCGACACGCAAACGCTCCTTCCGGAATTCGCGGAAGCGCTCTCCCTCCCGATCCGCAGAGGGGTCTTGGTCACCCGCGTGGTGCGGGGGGGACCCGCCCATCAGGCCGGCATCCGGGGAGGAACGCAGCGGGTGGAGGTCGGAAACGCCATTCTCGTGGTCGGCGGCGACATTCTTGTCGCCGTGGACGGGGAGAAGATCAACTCGGCGGAAGATTTTCATCTCGTCATGAAGACCAAGCGGCCGGGCGACCGGATCCGGCTGACCCTCTGGCGGGGACGGGAGAAAAGAGAGGTGGAGATTAAGCTCGGCGAGCGCCCCCGGCGGACTGGATGACTCGATCCGCGGATGGAATACTTTCCGGCCCCGACGCTGTATGATATGATTGCTCCGTTGGGTCCTTTTTCTTCTGAACAAAGACGAGCTCGCGTTTTATGAAATTTCTGATTTTTGTCCGCGACTTCTTGGAAAAGCTGGAGGCGACCGCGAAACGGTTGGAGATGTTTGCGATCTTGGCGGAGCTTTTTCAGCAGGCCGACGCCGACGAGATCGACAAACTCATTTATTTCACGCAGGGGGAGCTCCTTCCGCCGTTTCACGGGATCAACATCGGGATGTCGGAGAAGTATCTCCTCCGGGCGCTGGCAAAGGCGGGGGAAATCGATCCGGAGTCGATCGCGAAGCAGTACCGGGTGGTCGGAGATGTCGGTGGTCTGGCGGAGCAGGTGATTCGTGGACGGGGAAAGGGGCTTTCGGTCTCGGAAGTCTATCAGTCGATTTACGAGATCGCCCAGATGTCGGGGGAGGGGAGTGTGGAGCGGAAGATCGATTCCGTCTGCCGCCTCTTCTCTTCGGTCTCCCCGGTCGAGGCGAAATATATCGCCCGGTTTATGACCGGCAAATTACGGCTCGGGGCGGGGGATGCGACCGTTCTCGAGGCGCTCGCTCTCTCCCGAGGGGATCGCGCTCTGAGAAAAGATCTCGATCGCGCGTATAACATCACCTCGGACCTCGGCTTGGTCGCCAAGACCCTCTTCGAGTCGGGCATCGAAGGGATTCGCGCGATGTCGGTCCGGATGGGTTATCCGATCCGTCCCGCCCTCTGCGAGCGGCTCTCGTCGGCCGAAGAGATCGTCGAGAAGATCGGCCGCTGCTCCGTCGAGGTCAAATACGACGGCTTTCGCTGCCAGGTCCACAAGAGCAAAAACGACATCGCTCTCTTTTCCAGAAATCAGGAGCGGACGACGCCGATGTTTCCGGAGATCGTCGAGGCCTGCCGAAACCTCTTCGGAAATCAGGAGGTGATCTTGGAAGGAGAGGCGCTCGCCTACAACGAGGCCACCGGGGATCTTCTCCCCTTTCAGGTGACCAGTCAACGGAGGCGCAAGCATGGCATCGAAGATATGGCGAAGGCCTTTCCGCTCAAATTTTTTGTCTTTGATCTCCTCTACCTGAACGGGGAAGATTACACCCACTTCGGCTATGCCGACCGGCGGAAGAAATTGATCGAGCTGATTCAAAAAAAGAGTCCGGTGATGGAGGTCTCTCAGGCGATCGAGACCGATCAACCGGTCGAGATCCAGAAATTCTTCGACGCGTCGATCGAGCGGGGGCTGGAGGGGATTGTCGCTAAGCGCTTGGATGCCCCTTACGCCGCCGGCTCGCGGAACTTCAACTGGATTAAGCTGAAGCGAAGTTATAAAGGAGAGCTCTCCGATTCGGTCGATCTGGTCATTGTCGGCTACTTCGCCGGGAAAGGGCATCGAGCCAAATTCGGCATCGGCACGATTCTCAGCGCCGTCTATGATCCGGAGGAAGACCGGTTCAAGACGGTCACCCGGATCGGGACCGGCTTCTCGGAGGAGGAGCTCGTCCAGCTCAAGAATCTGCTCGATGAGATCGCCTCTCCCGAACAACCCCATCAGGTCGACTCGGAGATCGTCCCGGACGTCTGGGTCTTTCCGAAGTATGTCATTACCGTGACGGCCGATGAGATCACCCGCTCGCCGAACCACACCGCCGGAAGAGACGCCGAAGGGGTCGGTTATGCGCTCCGTTTCCCCCGCGTGCAAGGTTTTATCCGGACCGACAAAAGTCCGCAAGACGCCACGACCGTCGGAGAGATCGTCGAGATGTTCAACCTGCAAAAACGGGTGAAGATGGAATGAGCGTGCTGGGCTCGTATCTGAAGATCAGGAGGAAAGCCCTCCTCCGAACCTGGGGCGAAGAGTGGGCGACTTATTTTATTTTGGCGCCGGTGATGATCGGCGCCGTCTTTCTGCTGGGACGGCGGATCTTTCACGATTTCGCCTCCAAGGTCGGAAGCGTCGAGCCGGTGTCGCTCTCGGAGCCGGCGTTGCTTCAATCGGTGCTCGCCCTCCTCTCCCTCAAAATCTTTTTTAACTTTCTGCCCCTCTCGAAACGCCTCTACCCGACGGAGCAGTCCCTCACGATCGATGATCTTTTACCGATCCGATCCGAGACGCGATATCTGCTGTTCTACATCGAACAGCTTATTCGAGACCTTCCCTTTTTCCTGTTCGGTTTTTTTGTCGTCCTTTTTCTCGACAAGCCCCATTTGATCGGATGGGTTTTTACCTTTTGGCTCTTCTTCCCCGGAATGGAGATCGGACTCACCCTGCTTTGGAACCATCTCCGTCCTCCGAGCCGGAGCGAGCTCGTTTTGGCACTCTTCCTCCTCCTCTGGTTGATCTGGTTTCTCCCGATCGAGAGTCTCGGCTGGTGGATCGACTTCGTCGCGCCGTTTCTCGTGACGGTCGGATTCTGGGGGTTCGGACGGTGGCGGTATAAAGATGTCTCGGGGGTCGAACAGCTGCTGATCGAGTCGCAACAACGGGGAACCCTCTTCAGACGGATCGGCGGGTGGATTCCCGAAAGCGTCCGGCCGCTGGTGATCCGCGACCTCCAGCTGACCTTGCGCAACTTCGCGCCGCTCTTTTGGCGCAACCTGGCGATTGCCTTTTTTTTAACCGCGGCGGTCGTCCTGCGCGGAAATATTCCGGCCGCGGTGTTCTGTGCGGCCGCGACCTATTTCCTTTCGGCGACGGCGTCGACCCTCTTTGCTCTGCAGCGGCCTTATCGGGCGATGGATTACATGCTTCCGCTTCCGGTGGAGCGGATCTGGCGAGGGAAAGTGATCTATGCGATCACCCTTTCCCTCCCGATCCCCTGGTTGGTCTGGGGGATCGAAATGGGGGTCCGCTCCGTCTCCTTCGCCGACGCTCTCCCGCTGCTCCTTCAATTGATCTTGGTCGGGCTGGCGGTCGCCGCGTTGACGGGGGGAACGATTTGCGAGGGGGACCAGAAGCCGGCGCTCCACTACATTATCGCCGGTTTCTTGTCGCTGCTGGCCACCCTGTTTATCGCCGTCTTCCATCCGCTTCTCTTTGTCTTGGTCTTTCCGGTCTTGGGCAATTTGCGCGGCTCTGCGATCACCCGTCTTGAAAATGAGGAGGCCGCGTAGGATGTCGATTCAGCTCCAGGGGGTCACCAAACGTTACGACACGATCGTCGCGGTGCAGCCGCTCGATCTGAAGATCGACGGAGAAATTTGCGGGCTCGTCGGCAACAACGGGGCCGGCAAATCGACCTTGATGAAAATGATCACCGGGCTCCTTCACCCGGATGCGGGAAAGGTGGTGATCAATGGAATCGATCTGGAGAAGGAGCCGGAGGAGGCGAAGCGCCAAATCGGATACCTTCCCGAATCGCCGATGCTCTACCCGCGGCTGACGCCGGAAGAGCTCTTGACCTACATCGCCGAGGTGAAGGGCGTTCCTTCTCCGACCGCCGAGGTCCACCGCTGGCTGGACGTTTTTGGGCTGATCGAGAAGCGGGGAGCGCTGCTGCGGGACCTCTCTTTCGGGATGAAAAAGAAAGTGGCCCTATCGACGGCCTTGATCGGTTCGCCCCGTCTTCTCATCCTCGATGAGCCGTTCAACGGCCTGGATGTCGCCACCATGGAGCGGCTGGCGGAGATGATCGTCGGGTTCAATCAAAACGGAGCGACCGTTTTGATCTCCAGCCACTTGATGGAGTATGTCGACCGCCTCTGCCGCCGCGTTTTGATTCTCAAAAAAGGAAAGGTCGTCCGGGAGGGGACCCCGGAAGAATTGCGGGGAGAGGCGAAGGCCTCCTCGTTCCATCAGGCGTTTTTATATTACACGAGAGATTGAAGACAAAGCGATCAGCCCTCAGCATAAAGATTGTTGAAGAATCTTTCTTCAGCTGATCGCTGAAAGCTCTCTTTATCAAGGAGCCCTCATGAGGGTCGGGTTCGTACAATTCGATTGTCGATTTGGAGAGATAGAAAATAACGCGTATCGCGCGGCGCACTTCATCTCTCATCAGCGGGCCGACCTCTGGGTCTTGCCGGAGCTTTTTAACACCGGCTATCAATTCGTCTCGAAGCGGGAGGTCGCGGCGCTGGCGGAGCCGGTCCCGAACGGCCCGACGACGCAACGGCTGATCCGGATGGCGAAGGAAAATAAAACCCATCTGGTGGCGGGCCTGGCGGAGCGAAGCGGGAAGTCTTTTTACAATTCCTCGGTCTTGGTGGGGCCGAAGGGGCTGATCGGTCTCTATCGAAAAATTCATCTCTTCTATGAAGAGACGCGTTGGTTCACCCCCGGCAATCTTCGGTTCCAAGTCCATCCGGTCGGAAAAGCCCGGGTCGGGATGATGGTCTGCTTCGACTGGTTTTTTCCCGAGGCAGCCCGGAGTCTGGCGCTGCTCGGGGCCGATCTCATCGCTCACCCTTCCAATCTGGTTTTGCCCTATTGTCCGGACGCCATGCCGACCCGCTGTCTGGAAAATCGGCTCTTCGCGGTCACCGCAAACCGGGTCGGCTCCGAATCGCGAGGCACGGAGACCCTGACCTACATCGGAATGAGCGAGGTGGTCGATCCGAAAGGGAAGATCCTTTATCGGGCTTCGGATAAGAATGAAGAGGCGCATGTGGTGGAGATCGATCCGAAGCTCGCCCGCAACAAATCGCTCAACCGCTACAATGATCTCATCAAAGATCGGCGCAACCGATTCTACGTAAAATCCTAGTCGGCCCCTTTCCTCACTCCTGCCTCCTGACGACTCGCTGTTCCTCACGTCTTTTCTTGACGATCTCCGTCACCCGTCTGTTATCATTGGGAGATGAGAGATCCCACGCTTGATGAAGCGCGTCCCGCGCTGATCACCCGCGACTTCGTTTTGCTCTTTCTTGCGCATCTTCTCTTCGGTCTTTCCTTCTGGCCGTATGTTCTGCTCCCGGTCTTTCTGCAGGAGCTCGGGGCCGATCTCTTTCATGTCGGCTTGATCATGGGGAGCGCCGCGCTGGCGGGGATTCTGATCCGGCCGTGGGTCGGGTCGGCGCTCAATCGGATCGGACGAAAACGGCTCTTGGCGATCGGAGGCCTTCTTTTCACGGCGGCCAATCTCTCCTATCTCGGAATCGACTCGACCGGATTTTCGATCTACCTCGTTCGGCTTCTCCACGGGTCCGGAATGGGGATTCTGATGGCGACCCTCTTCACCCTGGCGGCCGACTATTCCCCTCCGACGCGGCGGACGGAGGGGATCGCTCTTTTCGGCGTAGCGGGCCATTTATCAGGCGCCATCGGCGTCTTGATGGGAGAGCAGTGGATTCACCTCGGCGGTTATCACGCCCTCTTCATCAGCGGCGCCGTTCTAGCGGCCCTTTCAATGGGAACGAGTCTGCTGGTTCGGGAGCCCGAGGGGACTTCTCACGAGAACCGGTCAAAGCGTTTTTTTCACATCTCCATCAGCCCAGCGCTTCGCCTTCCGATCTTCGGCACCGTCGCCTTCGGTTTGAGCATGACCTCCTACATGGTCTTTCTGAAACCGTATGCGGTCACAGTGGGAGTCGGGTCGGTCACCCCCTTTTTCGTCGCTTATACGTTAACGGCAGTCAGCGCTCGCTTGATCGGCAGTACCTGGCCCGACCGCTTCGGGTTAAAACCGGTTCTCTATCCGGCCATGGGTTCGATGGTCGTCGGTCTTTCGTTCTTACCGTTCTGGAAAGGGATTGGAGGGTTGAGCGTTAGCGGGATCCTCTGCGGATTCGGGCATGCTTTTATCTTTCCGATCCTGTCGGTAATGATGATCGAGCGGGAGGAAGAAGAAAATCGCGGGAGCGTGGTAACCCTCTTTACCATGCTCTACGACGCCGGCCTGCTGATCGGCGCCCCGCTGCTCGGTTTGATCGCAAGAGGGAACCGCTACACGCCGATGTTTCTCTTCGCGGCATTGATCGAGATTACAAGCCTGATCTCGTTTTTTTTGTTGGATCGGGGAGAGGGCGCCGCCGGAAGCGGGGCCGTTCATGGCGCGAAAAAAAAGTCTAGGGAAGCGATTCGATGAATTGCCCAACGGCCTGTAAGTAGGGTTGGCCGCCGACGATGTCGGCGTTGTTGTGACCGGCGCCGGGAATGACATAAAAGGTTTTCGGCTCAGGGGCCGCCTCGAAGAGCTTTCGACCCTGAGCGAAAGGGACGGTCTCGTCCCGGTCGCCATGGAGGATCAGGATCGGAACGTCCAGCCCGCCGACCTTGGAGAGATTATCGTAGCGGGTGGAGATGAGCCATCCCACCGGAAGCCAGGGAACGACCACCCGGGACATCTCTTGGATGGAGGTGAACGGCGCCTCCAAAATAAGCCCCCGCACCTTTCTCTGGAGACTCAATTCGACCGCCACCGCCGCGCCGAGTGACGAACCGAACGGAATAATCTTTGCCGGATCGACATCCTCCCGGGTCAGGAGGTAATCGTACGCCGTCTCGGCATCCCGGTAGGTTCCTTCCTCCGAGATGTTTCCCCCGCTTCGCCCATATCCCCGGTAATCAATGATGAAAGTGTTCGCGTTCAAGGTTCGATGGAATCGCCGAATCCGTGCGACACGATGGCTGATGTTCCCGCCGTTGCCGTGCAGCCAGAGCAGCGTAGTCGTCGCCCCCGGATAGGGGATGAACCACCCGTTGATTTTGACGCCGTCGGGCGTCTCGATGTAGAGATCTTCAAACGGAAGGCCCGCGTCGGCGGGGGTCTGAATGATCTCTTTATCGGGAAAGAAAATGAGGCTTTTCATGCCGCAGCCGCTTTCGATTCCGATGAGGACAAGCAGGAACAAGAGGAGAACAAAATGGGAAGGACGGGAGGTCTTCACGTCATTCAGATAACTGATTTCCGGTGGAAATGTCAACTCGGCCCGTTTCGGCAGACTCGATCCGCCGCCGCTGTACCGCAGCGGTCGTTCGGAACCGTCAGATTGTATATTTCCGCTCCGCCGGCATCGCATTTCCGATTCCTAGGCCCGGCCGAGCCGCCGATGACCTATTTGATGAAACAGGGACAGATTGCAGAGGATGCCTGTTCTCATTTTTCCGTCCCCGGCCTGAAAGCAAGTAAAATTCCCGAATTGCTCCCGATTTACGGTCATACCTACCTTGGCGGGCAGAAAATGTCTTGCATCAGTTCGATCAACTTTAAAATTTTTTTATCTATGACGCGATAAAATACTTGGCTTCCGGCCCGACGGGATTCGAGCGCATTCCGATCCTTTAATAGGTTCAGATGCTGCGACATGCTCGACTGTGAGAGATTGAGCGCGTCCGAGATCTGTTGAACACTCATTTCTCTATCTTCAAGGACCGCAATAATCTTCAATCGCGTCGGATGCGCCAATGCCTTCAAGCATCTCGCCGCCATCTTTACGTTCTCATCGATCATTCAGCCTCCATGAATTTTATAATATGCTAATATTATACAATATTAACATATTAAATAAGGCTTTCCTCTAACCCCAACTTAACATGGAGGACGGTAAAAGT
>SCUR01000184.1 GCA_004297235.1 Candidatus Manganitrophaceae bacterium
GACAAATGTCGCTCGGACATCTCATCCTCTGTTTCTATAGAAGGAGGAAGGGGCAAGGATTCTATCCTTTCTGGAGAGGAGACATCCGAGTTTGCCGCGGGGATCTGACCGGATCGATCCGGCTCGCTCAATCCGGACTGTGACTCCGAGCAATCCACTGAGACCCGATCTGGAACTCGGTCGTAGAATTTACTGGAAGGGGGGCGGGCGGCGGGTTCTTTCTCCCGAATTTCCGTTTGAGGAACCGTATCCGGGGTGGTCATACCGGCAGAGATCTGAAAATCCCTTCCTTCATCCGAAGGTTCATGCTTCTGCAGGATCTTCGGGCTGAAAAACAAAAGAACCAGCAAGACAATTGTAACGATCGGTCCGCTTTGAAGACCGCTGGAATAGCCGCTTATCGCCTTCATTACCTCTACCCTCAGAAAAGGCTTTTCAGCCTGTTGAGGGCGACCTGCGCCGCCCCCAACAGCTATGATCATTGGCGCTCTTAGGCTGCCGCGCGACCTTGAGATTGAGCCATTTTCTGACACGAAGCCGCGGAGCGCCGGCAGGCCTGGGAGCAGGCCTTCATCAGGGCATCTTCGCCGAACTGCTCGCAGCTTTCCGCGCAGCGCTCGCAGACTTCCGCGCAGACCGCACAGGTCTGTCCGTGCAAATCGGAGTATCGGAGCATAAAGCTCGCCGACGTCTGGCAGATTTCCGCGCAATCGAACAGCAGACGAATGTGGTCCGCCGCTGCGTGTTTGCCGCCCATCTGCAGACAGTATGTGACCGCCTGTAAGCAAACACGGTAGCAGTCTAAGCAATTCTGAATACATTGTTCCATCTCTTTACTCATTGGATGCGTCGCTGTATGTGGCATGGCTTCCTCCTTATTGTTTGTGGGCTTTTTACATACCCGTATGTTCTTCCATTTTTATGGTTCATCTTCTGTTTTTCACTTTCTTCATTCATGTCACTCTGATAAGACGATGAATAAGAGATGAAACACCTCTCCTTCCCTTCTGTAAAAATGGATGGGTCCCGTTGACTTGGAAGATGAACGTAAGAAATCTGTTTAAGGCGCGCTAAATTCGATAGACGGCGTAAAGCTGGTAATATTCGGTCAGCAATTTGGGAAGGGTACTTCTTTCAAAGAGAGGTTTTCGATAACCATGAGCTTGGCTCAGACAGATGGCAGGGTCCGTGGAGAGAAAGAGCAGTTGAAGAGAAACCTGTTCATGAGGCCGATCGTTTTGTAATTTGCTGCTATAGGAAATCGACCCGGAACAGGAGTGCTCCGTCCCTTTGGAGGCATGGTGCGTATCATCCATCCCATGATGGCCATGCGCGGCGTGAGTGGACTCAGCCGCTTGGGCGCCGGTCGGGGAACCGCTCCAAGGACAGATCCCCCAAACCCAGAACCAGAGAAACAGGAAAAGAGGGATTGAGTATTTTCGAAAGGATAACATCTTTTACCTCGATGACTAAGTCTAGTTTTTTGATCTATCGCGTGTCAAGATGCGGTTTTGTCATATAAGAAAACTTAGCGACTCGGGACGCTCCATCGATCTTCAGGCTGACGCTTGCTTTGAAGGCTTCCGCTCCCGCCAGATGGACCTTTCCTTCCAGACAGGGGGCGTTCTCAAAAACAATCGGGGTGAGGGAAACCGACTGATTCCTGTTGTCGGGAAACTGAACAAAAAGTTTGGCCTCTTTATCGACCATCGGCGCCGGTTTTCCTTCCAGGGTCGGACAGATCAGAATTACCTCTTGATCTTTGACCAGGAGCTCCAGATCATATTTGCCGGCGTGCGAGATAATACCGCCGTGAGGGGCCGTGTGGCCATGAGAAGTTTTCTCTCTTTCACCTTCCGAATGGCCATGTCCTTTCCCTTCATCGGCGGAGGCCCGCGATGAGAAAATTGAGAGAGCGACTCCAATCAGCAATATCCTCCCCAAAAGCCTGCCTGCTTTCCGAATATCCTTTTTCCCGTCCATTTTTTGTCCCTCCACTAAAGTTCAATCCCCCCGCCCTCATCGATGCATATGCAAGTTTCCACAAAATCTAAAATGACAAGGGTCACGATGAGGGAACTTTGACACTCTCCGCTTCGATCTCCTCATTCAACGACTCCTGCCTGGAAACACCCTCGTCTTTCTCCCAGCCGTATCGCATAAAGAGGACGGGGACCACGATCAGATTCAAGAAGGTCGATGTGAAGAGTCCGCCAAGGATCACATGGGCCAGCGGCCGCTCCAACTCCTTTCCGGTCAGCTCTCCGATCACGAGAGGGACCAATCCGAGGGCGGCGGTCGCCGCCGTCATCAGGACCGGAGCGAGCCGGTCTTTCGAGCCTTCGATAATCACATCTTCTTTCGATTTTCCCTCGGCCCGAAGCTGCCGGTAATGGCTGATCAGGATGATCCCGTTCCGGGCAGCGATCCCAAAGAGGGTGATAAAGCCGATCAAGGAGGCGACGCTCAGGACGCGGTCGGTTATAAAGATTGCAAAGACCCCGCCGATGAGGGCCAGCGGAAGATTGGTCATGACCAAGAGGGAAGATCGAATAGAGTTGAATGCCTTATAGAGGAGGAGGAAGATACCGAAGATGGAGAAGACGCCATAGATCGTTAAGATCCGGGTCGCCTCCTGCTGGCTTTGAAACTGCCCTCCATATTCGATGAAGTAACCCTGCGGTAAAATGACCTCTTTTTGAATCTTCGCCTGTGCCTCTTCGATCACACTCCCCAGGTCCCGTCCCGCGACGTTGCTTTGAACGACGATCCGCCGCTGGACCTGCTCTCTGTTGATGAAATAGGGACGGTTTTCGATCTGCACATCGGCAATCGAGGAAAGGGGAATTTTTCCGCGACCGGGGGTGTCGATCAGAATTCCTTTCATCGAATCCAGGCTGGCGCGGGAACGCTCATCGAACCAGACCACCAGGTCGAAGGTCTTTTGGCCCTCGAGCACCCGCGAGACCGGCGCGCCGTTGAAAGCGACCTGGACCGTCTGAGCCACGTCCTCAATGTTGAGGCCGTAGCGGGAAGCCCGCGCCCGGTCGATATTGATCCGGATCTCGGGGACATCCATCTGCTGCTCCAACTGGAGGTCGGTCACCCCTTTGATCCCTTCCAACACCTTCTGGACCGCCCTTCCTTTTTCGCGAAGAACCTTGAGGTCGGGACCGAAGATCTTAATCGCGACCTGGGCCCGGATCCCGGAGAGGACTTCATCCAAACGGTGGGCGATGAACTGCCCCAGGTTGATCGCGACCCCCGGGATCTTCTCCATCTCTTCCCGGATCGCTTCCACCAATTCTTCCGGCGGCCGCTTTCCATATTTCAGGGTAATATCGAATTCCGAAAAATTGGGAGGCTGAGCGTCTTCATCGAGCTCCGACCTTCCGGCTCGTTGCGCGATCGAGACGACTTCGGGATATTTTTTAAGCGCCTCCGTGATCTTCCCTCCCAGCCGCATCGACTCATCAAGGGAGGTTCCGGGGAGAGTGGAGACCGCCAGGATGAAATTCCCCTCGTGAAATTCAGGGAGAAAAGAGCGGCCGAAGAAAGGGATCGTCGCCAAGGCCGCCACCAGGAGCGCGACCGAGACGGCAACCACCCATCGCGGCCGGGCGAGCGACTTTCTCAAAAGGTTTTCGTAACCCGCCTTCAACGTGCGGATCGTCAGACTCTCCCGGTCATGAGAGGATTCGTCCCCGCCTCCCTTTCGAACCAAGAGGTAATAACAGAGGACCGGCGTGAGGGTGAGGGCGACCAGCAGCGACGACCAGACCGAGGCGATGTAGGCGATTCCCAGCGGGCTGAAGATCCGCCCCTCCACGCCGGTCAGAAGGAAGATCGGGACAAAGACGATCAGAACGATGACCGTGGCATAGACGACCGAGCCCCGGATCTCTTTGGAGGCGGCGAAGATGGCCTGAAGAGGGGGAATGGGGTTTCCCTTCGCCCGGTTCTCACGAAGTCGACGGAACACGTTTTCGACGTCGATGATGGCGTCGTCGACCACCTCGCCGATCGCCACCGCCATCCCGCCGAGGGTCATCGCGTTGATGCCGATCCCCATGTTTTTTAAGACCATGACGCCGAAGATCAGAGACGTCGGGATCGCCGTCAAGCTGATGAACGAGGCGCGAACGTTGAAAAGAAAGAAGAGAATCACGACTGTAACGATCACGGTCCCTTCGATGAGGGCCTTCTTGAGATTGCTGACCGAGGACTCAATAAAGTTTGCCTGCCGGAAAACCTCCGTCTGAAGCTCAACCCCTTTGGGGAGGGTTCTTTGGATCTCCTTGAGGGCCCGCTCCACCTCATAGGTCACGGTGAGGGTGTCGGCCCCGAACGCCTTTGAGACGGTCCCGATGACAGCCGGTTTTCCGTTGTAACTCGCGTCTCCCCTCGGGACCTCCGGCCCGAAACGGACCTCGGCGAGATCGCCGATCCGGATCGGCGTCCCTTTCCGTTCGGTGACCACCGTGTTTTTTAAATCGTCGAGCGAGCGGAGCCGGCCGATTCCCGTCACGATATACTCCTGCCCTCCGGTTGAAAGAAATCCTCCGGGAACATTCACGTTGGCGCGGGAGGCGGCGTCGAGGACATCCTTGACGGTTAAGTTGTAGTGGAAGAGCTTCTCCAGGGAGATTAAAACCTGATACTGTTTGACCCCGCCTCCGATTGAGACGACCGAGGCGACCCCTGGAATAGCCAAAAGCCGGTTTCGGATCTCCCAGTCGGAGAGCGTTCTCAGATCAAGCGGAGAGACGGTCTCCGAGGTGAGAGAATACTTGACCAGCCAGCTGACTGCCGAAGTGATCGGGAGCATCACGGGAGAATTCGTGCCGGGTGGGAAATTGCTCCGGGCCAGTTGGAGCCGCTCGTTGACCAGCTGCCGGGCCGTGTAGATGTTGGTCCCCCATCGGAAGACGACCACCACGGTGGAGAGCCCCACGGATGATTTGGAGCGAACCGCCTCGACATTCGGCGTGCCGTTTACGGCCGATTCGATCGGGAAGGTAATTAATGTCTCCACGTCCTCCGGCGAGAGCCCGGGCGATTCGGTCTGAATCACCACCTGAGGCGGAGCGAACTCCGGAAAGACATCGAGCGTCATCTTCCGGACGATCAGAACCCCCACCGCCAGAAAGACGATATAACCGGCGATGACCAAAAGACGGTTGTTCAAAGACCATTTAATGATTCGGTCAAACATATGGGCCTCCGGAAATCAATAGGAACGCCGTAAATTTACGCTTATAGGGACCTACTTTAATGCGTGTGTCCCTGAAGCTTGGCGCCTCCCTGGGATTGGGCGAGATACTGCGTGTAGACCTGTCGCTTTCCGTCGGTGACGACCAAGTCCCCCGGGAAGAGTCCGTTTTTCACCTCCGCGAAGCGATCATTCCGGACCCCCAGGACCAGATCGGCGCGCCGGAAGCCCCCCTCTTCTTCTACAAAGGCAAAGTTCTCCCCCTCAGCTGAAATAATCGCCTCCAGAGGAACGGTCAGCGCTTCTATGGACTTTCCGGCCACGACGTTCAATTCCGCGAACATCCCCGGTTTGAGTTTGTGCTGGGGATTGGTCAGGCGGCTCCAGACATGGACGGTCCGTTTCTCTTCCTCCACACGGTCGCTGACATAATCGATCTGTCCCAAGAAGGACTCCCCCGGAAAGGAATTCACCCGCACCCGAACGGCCTGTCCCTTCTTAATCCGGGGAAGTTTGTCCTCCGTCACATCCCCTTCGGCCAGAACCTGGGCCAGGTCGATGATTCGAAAGAGCTTCTGCTGTGGCTCCACCGACTCGCCGAGCGTCACATTCCGCTCCACGATATGTCCGCCAAGCGGGGCCGGAATGGGAAGAAGGAGAGAGACCGTCTCTTTCTGGACGATTTGATCCACTTCCTGTTCCGCGAGACCGAGCAGGGCGAGTTTCCGTTTGATCCCCTCGACCTCCCGCTGCGCTTTTTCATAATCCGATTGAATTTTCACAAGCTCTTTCGACGCCACAATCCGTTTCTCGACCAGCCCCTCGATCCGAACGCGGTCTTTTTCCAAAAGCTTGAAGTTCGTCATCGCCTGAAGGAGTTCAACCTGTAGGTTCTCCAATTCAACGCTCCGGAGCTCCAGAAGTTTTTGTCCTTTCGTCACCTCCTCACCGAGCGTGACATAGACCGCTTCGACCTTTCCGGGAACGCGCGGGCTGACGAAGGCCTCCCGATTCGGGTCGGCGGAGATCACTCCGGAAAATGTGATCACCTCTTCGAGGGGGCGCATCTCCGCTGAAATAGTCTTCAGACCGACCATCTTCCTCGCCTCCTCGGTCAGGACGACCCTTGTCGTTTGGCCCTCCTCCTCGTCACGATGGTCTTCCTCCCCGGGGGCGTGGGTATGGCCTTCCTCTTTGCTCATTTTCTCGACAGCCGGACCTTCGCGCTTCTCCGGACGCGGTCCGATCCAAGAAGGGGGCCTGAGCAGAAAAAAGAGACCGAGCGCGGCTACAGAGACGATTAAGCTTCCGATCCAGATCGACTTCTTCATCGATGTTCCTCCACATTCCCCCCCACCGCCGTTTCAAGATCGATCAGGGCGGCGTGATATTCCTGGAGGGTGTCGAAATAAGAGATGTTGGTGTTGATAAAACGCTCCTGTTCTTGAATGACCGTCATGATGCCCACCTCTCCCGCCTCATAGGCGTCTCGAATCAGATTGAGGTTCTCGCGCGTCTGGGAGAGAATCCCCTCTTCGAAGAGCGCCACGCTCTTCTGGGCAAGAACAAACTTTTCAAATGCGGCCCCGACTTCCTGCGCGATGGCGGCCTCCTTGGCCGCGACTTCAATCCCTATTTGAACCTGTCTGGAAGCCGTTGCGATAATCGGTCCCTGGTTGCGGTTAAATAGGGGAAGGGGGATGGAGAGTTTCCCGCCGATCAGCTGATCCCGTTCCGAAAAGGGACCCAGGGTGGTTGCAGCCCGCTCATAAAAAAGGGAGACGCTTGGATTGGGAAACCGCTCTCGAAGCGAGAGGTCTTTTATGAACGCGGCGCGTTCCCTCTCCGCCTGAAGGGCTAAAAGATCGGGCCGCAATCGTTTTGCGGAGGCCAAGATCGGGTCGATCTGAAGTGTTTTCGGAACGAAGTGGAGAGGCTCATCGAGCTTCAATGCCGCGTCCCAAGCTTTTCCGACGAGCAGATTGAGGCGGCCTCGCGCTCCCGAGAGGCCGCCTTCGATCGCCCGTCGATCGTTGATCGCCTTGTTCAACTCCACCTTTGCTAAATTCACGTCCAGACCGGGGGATTCCCCCGCGCTCGATCGCGCCTCGGTGGTCTCCACCAATTTTTCATTCAGCGCAATCGCCTCCTCGGCGAAGCGGAGCTTTCTTTCAAGGTGGAGGGTACGGTTATAGAGGCTCTTGACCTCTCCGATCAGAAGCCGCTCCCGGTCTTTAATCTCTCTTTCGACCCGAGTGAGATTGGCCTCAGCCGCCTCGCTTCGAAGCCGCCGCTTTCCCGGCCATTCGATCTGCTGCGAGATCCCGAGACGATAGAGCCGGTCTCCGGTCGCCTCAAAGGGCCGCCCCGTCGAGCCCTCGACCTCCAGGTCCGGGTTGAATGGGTAGCGCAGGGCGCCGACCGACTCCCCGCCCGCGATTTCGAGATTGCGCCGGGCCGCTTTCAACTCCAGATTGTTTTCGAGCGCCAGAGACAAGAGCTTCTCCAGCGTCAGCCGGTTAGACGCGGGCTCCTCCGACCGGGCCGGCAGGCTGCAGCTAAACAGAATGCCAAGGACAACGATGCACTGAATGATTGACTTCAAAGAGCCCTCCCGCATAGGGTGACAACGAAACGGAGGCTTGGAGGATGAATCCCGC
>SCUR01000185.1 GCA_004297235.1 Candidatus Manganitrophaceae bacterium
GGCGGCGTCGTTTCGCTCATCCAGCTCAAGCGCCTTCCGCCACGCTTTCCCCGCATCTTCCCATCGTTGGAGCGCCGTGTAGGAGCGCCCCGCCATCAACTGCCCCTGAAGGTCGTTCGGATTCTTCTTCAACCGCTCTTCCAGGCGCGCCACCATTTCGGCCGGATTGATCGGAGGCATCGCGGCGGCCCCCTCCCCGGCCGCGGCCAACTGCTGCCGCTCCAATTTCCACTGGACGAGTTGATACATGCCGGACGCCGCTGCGATCAGGATCAAGCCGAGAAGGCCGATGAAGACGGCGCTCGGGCCGCGCGGGGCGGATTGAGACTTCTTTGATTTCGGCGGGACCAGGCCGATTCCCGCCAGGGCGTCGAGCCGATCGAGCACCTCAACAAGCCGATGCTCGTGGCCGAGCTTAAGCCGTCCGTAGTCCCCCGCCGACACCTTGGATTGGGCATAATCGACTTCCAGATCCGAGAGGGTTCGCAGGAGACTCTCCTTCTCGATCTGGAGGTCCACCCGCTCTTCATCCAATGCGGCTTCGTCTCCGACGATCAGCGCCGTCTTGGACCGCCGCCACATGGGGTAAAGGAGAATTAGAATCACCGCCATCACCATCAAACCGGCGGAAACGGGAAACATGGCGCCTCCATAATTTAAGGAGCCGGAATTCAGATGTCAGGCGTTTAGAAGAAATACTTCTCTAGTCTGACTTCCGGCTTCTGAGTTCCATCTGATTTACTTGTCCGACTCGAGGGAGCGGAGCTCCTGCTCGATCCGCCGACGGCCCCGTTCATCGATGGGAGAGAGCTCCTCCGGCGGCGAGGGCGCCGTTTGCGCCACCCACTTCCGCAGAGTGCGAAAGAGGAACGTTCCGCCGACGATCAGAAGGAGAAAGGGCCCTCCCCAGAGGAGCCAGTTCATCCCGACGAACGCCCTCGGCTGCAGCAGAATAAAATCGCCGTAGCGGCTGACGAAATAAGCCCGGATCTCATCGGGCGATTGCCCCTGGCTCAGGCGCTCCCGGATGATATCCCGCATCTGGATGGCAAGCTCCGCATTCGACTCCCAGACCGACTCCGACTGGCAGACCGCGCAACGGAGGGTCTTCGCCACCTCCTTCACACGGACTTGGAGCTGATCTTCAGTGAGGGTTTCCGCGGTTGCGAGAGAGGTGAAGAAAACGAGGAGAAAGGAGATGAGGATCCAATGCTTCATCATGATGCCGTAGCCGTTCCATTCAATAAAGGTTCAATCATCCGCTCCACCAGGAAGGTATAGGTCTCCCCGATGATCGGGCCGATCTGCTTGTGCCGGATCATTCCATTTTGGTCGATGACAAAGGTTTCCGGAACCCCATAGACCCCATAATCGATGGAGATTCTCCCTTTGACATCCCGGATGTGCTCGAAATTGTTTCCGTGTTCTTGCAGATACTCTCGCGCCAGATCCTCCTTGTCTTGATAATTCACTCCCAGCAGGACAAAATTCGGGTTCTGAGCGAAGCGCTTTTGGATGGCAAGGAGGTTCTGATGCTCCAGCTTACACTCCTGACACCAGGAAGCCCAGAAGTTGAGCACCACGACCTTTCCCCGGAATTGGGAGAGCGAGACTTCTTTCGGCTGATAAAGATCCGGAGCGGTAATCTCCGGCGCCGCCGTCCCGACCAGAACGGGGGGAATGTAGGAGGGATTCCCCCACAACCCTTTATAGAAAAGAATAATGAGGCCCAAAATAACGGCGAGCAATGCGATCTGCCAGCCCCGGATGCCGGCCGCGGGCGGTTTCGTTTCAGCCATCTCTTTCATACCTCTTTCCTCCCCGGCCAGACGGCATTGAGCAGGGTCTGCCATCGATTCGAGCGGTGATGCAATACTTCTTCCCGCGCCGATCTCGGGAGGGAGACCGCCACCTCCGGCGCCGTCTCCGGACGCGCCGCCGATATCTTCATCCGCGTTTTTCGGAAGATATTCAAAATCACCCCCAACCCCATGATTCCCCCGCCGTACCAGACCCAGAGAACCAGCGGATTGTGCAGCGCCCGCACCCGCGCCCAGCTTCCATCGGGGGCCACCTCCGGGATCGTCAGAAAAATATGTCCGGTATAAATTTGATGGATCGCCGTTTCGGTCGTCGGCGTTTGTGAAACGGTGTAAAACCGTTTTTGGGGACGGAGCTGGGTGAGGAGGGTTTCCCCCTTGTACACATTAAAGAGCGCCTCCTGGCCCTCCCAGTTCCCCCCCTGGGCGCCGTACAACCGGATCAATTTGATCCGATAGGAGCCGAGTCCGGTCTCTTCTCCCGGTTTCATGATCAAGACTTTTTCAGTCTGGTAAATGGTCGAGAAGATAATTCCGATGACCATCACCAAAACGCCGATGTGGGTGAGGATTCCCGAAAGGCGCCTTGGATTCTTTTTGTAGGCGGTCACGAATCCCTGAATGGGGCTGATCTGCTCCCGCTTCGCCCAGAAAGAAGCGATCTTTGCAAAATCGGAAAAAATCGCGGTGGCGACAAAACAGACCACCGTCAAACCGGCCAAGGCATAGCTGTTCCGAATGCCGGCGAACGCGAAGAACGCCAACCCTCCCAAAGCCATCAAGCCCGGCATCAGAAAGAGCTCCTTTAAATTCTGAACCGAGGCCTTCCGCCACGGGATGTAAGGCCCGATCCCCATGAGGAAGACCAAACCGAGCGCGACCGGCATGAAGACCGTGTTGTAGTAGGGCGGTCCGACGGAGACCTTCTTAAATTGCATCGCCTCCGTTAGAAGAGGATAGAGGGTCCCGATGAAGACGGTGACCATCGCCACCAGGAAGAAGAGATTGTTGAAGAGAAAAATCGCTTCGCGCGAGAGGACCGAATCCATTTCGATCTGGCTCTTCAACTTGGCCGATCGAAAGATCAAAGTTCCAAAAGAAAGAAACAGCATGAACGAAAGGAAGCCAAGAATAAAAACCCCCCGACCGGGATCGGCGGCAAAAGAGTGGACCGAGGAGAGAATTCCGCTCCGGACGAGGAAGGTCCCG
The DNA here is from genome assembly GCA_004297235.1 of Candidatus Manganitrophaceae bacterium. GTDB lineage: Bacteria > Nitrospirota > Nitrospiria > SBBL01 > Manganitrophaceae > Manganitrophus. Next base: position 3,030 of record SCUR01000185.1, read on the forward strand.
ATGAGCGAGAGAGAAAAGGCCAGGATAATGAGAAAGAGATTCCAGACCTTGAACATCTTTCTTGTTTCCTGAACCATCACCGAATGAAGAAAGGCGGTGGCGACCAGCCACGGCATGAAGGCCGCATTCTCCACCGGATCCCATCCCCAATAACCGCCCCAGCCGAGCTCATAATATGCCCAGTAGCCTCCCATCAGAATCCCGATGGTCAAGCAGAGCCAGGCCATCAAAGTCCATCGTTGCGTCGCTTTGATCCATTCCTCTCCCAACCGCCCCGAAAAAAGCGCCGCCATTGCAAACGAAAACGGAATCGAGAGCCCGACGTAGCCGAGATAGAGAAACGGCGGGTGCATCACCATCGCCGGGTCTTGCAGAAGGGGGTTGAGATCCCTTCCCTCCAGCGGCACCGGAAAGATCCGCTCGAAGGGATTTGAAAGGAATAGAATGAGGAGAAGAAATCCGGTCATTACCGTCGACTGCATCCCGATGAGGTAAGGCATCACCGCCGGCTGGGTTTTCCAGTGAATCCGGGCGGCCAGCATGCAGAAGAAGGAGAGAATCCAAGACCAAAGAAGCAAGGAGCCCTCGTGACCGCCCCAGAGACCGGCCACTTTATAAAAGAGCGGCAGCTTGCTGTTGGAGGTCGCATAGACATACCTGACCGAATAGTCTTGGACCAAATAGGAATATTCCATCGCCAACATGCCGATGGAGATGAGAACGAAATTGAGCGTGACGGCCTGTTTTCCGACCTCCACCCAGACGGCCTCTCGTCTTTTTAAACCGACAATCGGAGAGAAGATTCCGACGACCGCAAGAATCAGCGCGGTTATCACGGCGAAATGGCCGAGCTCAATGATCATTGATTGGACCTCCCATGAGCGACCCTGCAAAAGATCCTCTTGGAAATAGGCCCTTCGAGGTCCCCGGCTTTTTGATTATACGAATATTCCATCTTAATCGACTTTGAGGGTCTTAAAGAAATCCTTCTTCGGGAGCGTCCCCCCCGCCTTCTTCATCTCGATCGGCATGTAATCTTCCGAATGCTTCGCCATAATCATATGGGAATGGAACGTCCGATCGGCATCCCAGAACCCTTCGACGACCGCCCCTTGTCCCTCTTTAAAGAGATCGGGCGGCACCCCTTCAAAAGCAACCGGGATCTTCTCGGCCCCGTCGGTCAAATCGAACGTGAGCCTTAAGGTATTCGGAACCACCTTCAGGCTCTCCTTCACCACCATGCCGGCGACCCGCACCTTCTTACCGTATTGTTCGGGGGCGAATGCGACCACCTCCGAGGGGGTGACAAAGTAGATCAGGTTCTTTCCGAAATTACCGAAGACCAGGTAGCCGATCCCGCCCAAAACGATCAGGATGCTGACAACGATCGCCGTCTTCTTACCTGCTTTCAAGGGACTCCTCCGTCAGTTGCTCCGGTTGATAGACCTTTTCCTCTTTAATAAGAATATATAACATTGCGACCTTCCGTTCCATATTAAAAAGAAAGAAGCCCATCGGGAGCAACGAGATAAGGTAGGCCGCCGTCACAAACCCGTAATTCGGCACCAGTGCAATTTTCCCCGAGTCGAAGGTCTTCGTCGTCGGATTCCACATTCCCACGACCACCACCGTCTTCAAATCCCTCAGGTTTTCCGATTCTTCTCCCCCGTATCGGACCGGGATCTTTGCTCCTTCCCCGGAGAGCTGAAAAAGCACCGCGCCCTCCTCTTTTAGAATACTTCCGGCCTCGACCATTCCGATGACCCGGACCGTCTGGGCCGGCTGATCGCGAAGAAGCCGATCGGGGGAGATGGCGGTGACATCTCGATTATATCGCTGAATTCCAAGGACCCCGATGATCGCGGCAATGATCAGGACACCTCCCCACCGGATATAAAACCACTTCATGATTCGGTTCTCATAAATGAACTTTGCTCAGCATCCGGCCCCGTTTTGCTTCCAGCAGATGTTGAAGATAAAGCATCTGAGTCCGGACCATCAGCATGTAGGCAAAAAGAAGATAAAACCCGATCGACATCAGCAGCAGCGGAATCAACATGTCTCGGGCGATGCTGACCCCCCGGGTCGAGATCGAGAGGGGCTGGTGTAAGGTCCGCCACCATTCGACGGAAAAATGAATGATCGGAAGATCGATAAAGCCGACGATGGCCAGGATGGCGGCGTAGGTCGCCTCTTTTTCTTTATCCTCCAGGAAGGTCCGGAGCATCAGGTATCCAACCAGGATCAGGAGCATGATCGCGAAGGAGATCAGCCGGGGGTCCCAGGTCCACCAGGTATTCCAGGTCGGCTTCGCCCAAATCGAGCCGGTGACCAGGGCGATCGCCGTGAAGAAAATGCCGATGCCGGCCGCCGCATGGCACATGTTATCAACGACCGGATCGCGCTTCCAAAGATACCAGAGACTCCCGCCGAAGAGAACGGTATAAGCGAACATCGCGCTCTGCGCGGCCGGGACATGGATATACATGATCCGGACGACTTCTCCCTGATAATAGTCGGGGGAAGAGGTGACCAGCCCCATGTAGAGGCCGACCATGATGAGAAGCCCGGCGGCGATGCCGAACCATCCCTCGTACCGTTGGAGCTTTGCAATCAGGCGACTGGCGACCATCGATCAATAATCCAGAATAAATTCAAAAACCCAAAAAGAGACGACCATGAAAATAAGATCAAAGACAACGAGCAGTTTGATCCAGTCGGAGTAGAGCGGGAGAGGATCGCCACTGAACACGCCACGGGTCGCTTCGACCGCGCCGATAAAAATCGGGACCGCCAACGGCAAGAGGAGGATCGGGAACATCACCTCCCGTGCTCGGATCTGAACCGTCAGGGCCGAGAAGAGGGTGCCTAACGCAGAAAGACCGATCGTCGCCGCCACGAATATTAGCAGAATCATGGGAATTTTTTCAAGTACGTCGAGATTGAAGAAGAGAATAAACAGCGGAAAAAGGATGACCTCCACAATGAGCATAAACAGGGCGTTCCCGGCAAACTTCCCGAGGTAGATCGCCCCTTTCGGCGCGGGAACGATCTGAAAGTATTCCATGCAATCGTTGTGGACTTCGGCCAAAAACGATTTCCCCAGCCCGATGATCCCGGTGAAGCCGAAGGCGATCCAGATGATGCCCGGCATCAACTCTTGGGAGGTCTTCGGATCGAGCGAAAAGCTAAAACTGAAGATCAAGATCACGATCAGGGCGAAGAAGAACATAGAAGAGATGTTCTCGCGATTGCGCAGCTCGCTTAAAAGATCCTTCCATGCGATCCATCGAATCACATTAAAAAAGTGCATGGGCCGTCAACAACTCGCTCACCGCCAGTTCGCGCAGTTCTCCCCGATTTAAGACGCCGGCGCGATGGGCCACCTCGGCGGTCTTGGCCCGGTCATGCGCCGTGATGAAAACGGTCATCCCTTCCTGGGTGACCTCTCGAATGTAGGCATTCATCATATCGACTCCCCGCTCGTCGAGCGAGGCATAGGCTTCATCGAGAAGGAGAACCTTCGGCCGAACCAACATGGCCTTCGCGATAGAGAGGCGTTTTTTCATCCCGGCGGAAAGATGTCGGCTTTTCAAAGCGGCGAAGGCGCCGATCCCGACGCGATCGAGGGCCCGCTTGATTTGCGGGTCGGTCGGATTCCCCCCGCGAAGGCCGATGGCGAACCGGATATTCTCCAAGACACTCAGATCATCGTAGAGGTAGGACCCATGGCTGATCAGAAAGAGCGACTCGCGGACCTTCATTCTCTCCCGGAGCCCGTCGTATCCGCCGATCTCAAACCGCCCGCCGGTGGGTCGATGCAGCGTGGCCAAAATTCTCAGGAGGGTCGTTTTGCCGGCCCCGTTTGGTCCAAACAGAGCGTAACACTCACCCTCTTTCACTTCAAACGAAACCCGGTTCAGAACTTGGAAATGCTGGAAGGACTTACTCAGCTCTATTCCTTGGATGGCTGCCATTCTGTGGTAAGTCCGTCTTCCCTCTATCGCTTAAGATTCGAAAAAGGATAGAAAATGGATCTGCCTGCACTGTAAAAGTGCCGAATCTTAGCATGGTTCGGGAGAGGGGTCAAGCGACCCCAAACCGCTCCAGTCAGGCCTTCATCGACACCCCCAAGAGAGAAAGCTTCGATCTGCCTTCCTTGTTAGGAAGGTGTCGTTCTGTGGATTCTGGAATCAACGACAAATTGATTGACGGCCGATTGAGGAAGGGAGTAATCTTCCAGGCGTCGCAAATGAATTGGGAGGAGCGGTCACTTCACGGGGGGGATTATCCGCAACCGCATCCCCCGGAATGGGAATGGCCGCCGGAGGCCGCCGGAGAGGAAGCGGTCTCTCCATTTGTCTTAGAAGCAAAGGTGGAAAATAGCCGCCGGCTTTTCCGCTCCCCGCAATAGGGACAGGCCGTTTCTTCCGGCCGGGATGAAATGGACTGTAATAAACTAAACTGTTTTTTGCAATCTTGACAGGTATACTCGTAAATAGGCACGGTCTCCTCCGGGTGTCGCTTTGATGAATATGGATATCATATCGAGCCGATCCTTTTCAAGGGGATTTCCCCCTCTCCACGGGAAAAAGCGATGCGGATGGTCGCGATCTTCGCTCTTCTAATAATTTCTATCTTATACATCGGTTCCCCCGACGGGAGCGCCGGGGGTCCAGAGGAAACCTCCCCGCTTCCTTTGGGACAAAATCGGGTCGTTCCGGCCGGAACCATTGTTCCTCAACCCTCTCCCTTCTCGGAGACACCGACACCGGTTTTGATTCGGATTATTAACCAGCGGAAAAACCCGGTATATCTACAGGGATTCCGCCAAGAGAAAGAACGGGTCCAGATCTACCTCTACCATCGGGAAGGGAGAGGGGGGTGGAAACCCTTTTTTGAATTTCTCCCCTGCGACCTTCCGACCTGCCGCGGCCTCCATGGCCCCCCCAAAAGCTGTCCCAAACCGATCCCCTTCGTGGTCACGCTCGGACCGGCCGGAAGCGCCGACTCCGTAAAAGAGATCCCTTGGGAAGGCGCTCTCTACCAGCGGAGCGAGGCGACCCAGGAAGATCGAAGCCATCGGTATTGTTATAAAGGAGGGGTTCCGAAGACGGGACGGATGCGGGTCGAAATCGAGTTCTCGGACGCGCTTCAGAAGGAAAACGAGAAGAACGGGATTATCGGCGGACGGGATCATGCCGTCGTTGAATTCGACCTTCCCCCCTCCCGCCCCAGCTATGAGATTATGATCGAAGCGGCCCCCAACACCGGGGCCTCACCCTCGCTCAATCGATGAAGAAACCGGCTGAGAGGCGGCTCGACCGATTCCCCGTCGGCCCCGCTGACAGCCGTTCAGGAGGGAACAGGCGCGACATTTCTCCCGATCCCGCTCGATCGGACAGGCCCCGGAAATTCCGAGGTGGCAGAGGCCAAAATCGTATTTGAGC
>SCUR01000015.1 GCA_004297235.1 Candidatus Manganitrophaceae bacterium
GGGAGGAGACCGCGTCGATGTCGGATGCGAAAAATATCGGGGTGGCGCAGTGGGTCTTCGATCATGCGCAGACGGCCGGCATGGGGACCGATAATCTTCCGGGGGCCGATGCCTTGTTTCTCCCCCTGGTCGCGCCGCGCGGAGCCTTGGGGGTATTGGCCGTGCGACCGGACCGACCCCGAGAGATGCTGGTTCCGGATCAGATCCATCTGCTGGAGACCTTCGCGAACCTCATGGCGAACGCGATCGAACGGGCGGTGCTGGCCGAGGAGGGACAACAGGCCCAGGTCATGATCGAGTCCGAGCGGATGCGCAACGCCCTGCTGAGCGCCGTCTCCCACGATCTTCGGACGCCGCTCGCCGCCATTGCCGGCGCGGTGAGCAGTCTCTTCGAAGGAAAAGTCGATTTTGATCCGAAAACACGAAAACAGCTCATTCAATCGATTTATGATGAAGTGATGTGGATGGACCGTCTCGTCAACAATCTCCTCTACATGACGCGGCTGGAATCGGGCGCCATTCAGTTGCGCAAGGAGCCGCTTCCGCTGGAAGAGGTGGTCGGTGCGGCCTTGGTGCGGCTTGAGAAAAAGCTGAGCGATCGACCGGTCACCACGCAGGTCCCGACCGATGCCCCTCTGGTCCCCATGGACGGCGTCTTGATCGAAGAGGTGTTGATCAACCTATTGGAAAACGCGACGAAGTATACCCCGCCCGGCAGCCCCGTCGAGCTCTCGGCGGAATTCGACAAGGAGCAGGTGACGATTTCCGTGTCCGACCGGGGGCCGGGCATCCCGCCCGGCGAGGAGCAGCGCATCTTCGACAAGTTTTACCGGACCGGTCCGAAGCGGACCCGCGGCGTCGGCCTGGGGCTGGCGATTTGTCGAGGAGTCGTAGAGGTGCACGGAGGCCGCATCTGGGTCGAGAACCGCCCCGACGGCGGCGCGATCTTCCGCTTCACCCTGCCTGCAGGGAGCGAACCGCCCCGCGTCGAACCCGAAAATGCTGAAGATCAGGCGGGCCGACGATGACAAACCGTGAGCCGACCATTTTGGTGATCGAAGATGAAACGCCGATCCTTCATTTTATTCAGACGACGCTCTCCGGCGCCGGCTACCGGGTCGTCGGCGCCGAGGACGGAAAAGAGGGACTGGCGCAAGCGATGGCGTGGAACCCCGACGTCGTCCTGCTCGATCTGGGACTTCCCGACATCGACGGCCTGGAGGTCATTCGTCGGCTACGGGAGTGGACCTCCAAACCGATCATCGTCCTCACGGCCAGAGCCCAGGAGCGCGACAAGGTCACGGCGCTCGACTTAGGCGCGGATGATTATCTCACGAAGCCCTTCGGGATTGAGGAGCTCTTGGCGCGCATGCGTGTGGCGCTGCGCCGCACGGCGCGGACGGAGGCCGGGGAATCGGTTTTCCAATTGGGTGAGCTTCGGGTCGATCTGGAGAAGCGGCAGGTGTTTGTCGCCGGGGAGGAAATTCATCTGAGCCCGACCGAATATAAGCTGCTGACGGTTCTGGTGCGGCATGCCGGCAAGGTCATCACCCACCGCCAGCTGCTCAAAGAAGTATGGGGGCCGCTGCATGCGGACGATGCGCCGTATTTAAGGGTCTATATGCGTCAGCTGCGCAATAAGTTGGAAGCGAACCCCGCCCAGCCCCGCTACCTGGTAACCGAGTTAGGGGTGGGATACCGGCTCCGCGTCGACTGACCCGATCAGGAAGCGTCTGCCGTCTTTGGCCGCAATGCCCAGCCTTTTTCGGATCGATTCTCCTCCGGCCGGTCAGGCCGCCTCTCGTCTCTCCAGGCCGGACCGCAGTTGAAAGGTCCATGCCACCAAGGCGTCGAGAAGCTCCCGGATAAAATTCCGCGTCGCCTCATCCTTCAGGCGACCTTCGGCATCGATCTTCTCGTACGCGCGGGCGACCAAGACCTCGGGCTGCAGAACGGCGTAGGTCTCGGTGAAAAGGAACGCCTGACGGAGCGCCAGCTGCGCGCGCGCGGTTCCGGTCATCCCCGGAGTGGCGCCCATGATGGCGGCCGGTTTGCCTTTTAAGACCGACATGTCCGGCGGACGCGAGGCCCAATCGATGGCGTTTTTCAGCACGCCGGGGATGCCGTAGTTATACTCGGGGGTGGCGATGAGCAGTGCATCGGCTTCGCGAATCGCCGACTTGAGCGCAACGACCGGCTCCGGATCTCCCTCCGCCTCAACGTCGGCATTGAAGAGAGGAATTTCTCCGAGACGCTCGAAAATCCGAATTTCGACCCCTCTCGGCGAGACCTCGGCGGCGGCGCGTAAGAGGGCCCGGTTGAAGGAGCCTCTGCGGAGGCTCCCTGCAAGGCCGAAGATTTTAAAAGATCCGGACGGATCGGCTCCTAGAGACATGATCAATCCTCATGAAAGAGTGGGCTGCTTGAGATTATATTATGATATCGAAGGCGGGGCGGGAAATCACACGAACGGATATGATCCGTTGGAACGATATAGGGCGGGCCTGAAGCCCATTCGGCCGGAGGGATTAGTATTGCCCCCCGCCCATCCCTTCAAGCTGCTTGATATGCTCGTAGAGCCTCGGTTTTTCAATCTCCATCTTGTCGAAGCGAATACCGACCGAGTAGTGGGTTCCGTCCGGAAGGGGGGCGACCCAGGCGACCTCGCCGGCGATCGATTCGGTGATCGTCTCCTCCTGACCGGCGGCCAGCGCCAGGTGAATGACCACCAACTCCCCCTTTTCATAGGGCTCCTCGCTGTAGATCCCCACGCCATGCGTGGAGATGTCCCGGACCAACACGGAGCGGACCGTCTCCATCCCTTGGGGGGTCAGGCGGGCGATTGAAATGAGGGGAATTCTGGGGTACTTCCTTCTTTCCGGCATCGATCCTCTGTCAACAAGGTATCAGAGATTCTCTCCCCGTCAATAATGAATGTTTACTACTGGCCATGAATGCGGCGATGGGGCCTCTGTTGCGGAAGAGCGGCCGGCCGACGGAAGGGAGGGCGGCGGATAAATCCCCGCTAAGCCCATATTTCATTTTCTTTGGAGAGAACCCAGGCGTCGAGTTGGCTCTCCTCCGACCACCAGGATCGGGATCGAGCCGACGCGGGGGGCTCTTTGGGAATCTCCAGGCGATGGACTTGGCCCTCTTTCTCGAACAGAAGACGGGAAGAGGCCTCCGTGATGTCGGCTTCCACGATTTTCGACCCGATGACCTTCTCCGTGATCTCGTTGACCCTGGCGACATAGTCCTGATAAAAGGCCTCGACGCCGGCCTCCGGATGGGTCGCAATAAATTCCGCCGCCACCCGCTCTCCCTTCTCCCCATCGAAGAGGAGACAATCGCCTGCGTTCCAGACGGTCAGGATCAGCCACTCCTCGGGATATGGATCGCTCTCAGCTAATTTAAATCCCCAAAACCCCGGCCCTCCCATTCCGTACGAGCCGATGTTGGGCGACCAACAGAGGATCGAACGATGCAGAATCCGATCGACCCCCTCCTCGTGGAGCAATCTCGGCGCCGGTCCGTTGGGCGCCCCTTCATGGCACGGAAGGACATATTTTTTCATATCAAATGTCTCCACAGCTTTCTACTGGTTTCTTTTCAATAATTATACCAGCCGGATGGATGTGTCGGTAACCGGTCCCACCTTGAGCTCGGAGCGCCTTCTTCAATCGGAACGGTCCTGGCGGCCCCCCTCGGTGCGCGGCCGTCTTGCTTTAAATTAGGAACGTGCTTCGCGATCCCCGCAACGACGAAATAGGACCGCCCCTTTAATTCGCT
>SCUR01000186.1 GCA_004297235.1 Candidatus Manganitrophaceae bacterium
CCACTGGAAGCGGGATGAAACCGGTCCGGCGGAGTGGAATCTCGATCCGGGTCTTCTTCTTGAGAGAAAAGAGTTCTGGATCGCCCTGGATCGATGTCTCTTGAAGCTCCCGCCCCGGATGGCGAATGTCTTCTCTATGAGAGAGATCGACGGCATCGATAGCGATGAAGTCTGCCAGGTATTGAAACTCTCGGCCTCGAATCTCTGGGTCCTGATGCACCGCGCCCGGATGCAGTTGAGAAAATGTCTTGAAATTAACTTTTTCGGTAAACGGGAATAATATGCCGCAGTGGCTGATAAATCTATTGGCGCGCAACACTCCCTCTTGTAAGGAGGTCATTCGATTGATCTCCGACTCGATGGAGCGTCCTCTGTCTTTTCGACAACGCCTCGCCGTTCGGTTCCACTTTTTGATCTGCAAATGGTGCACCCGCTATCAAAAGCAGATCCGTTTTATCCATAACATTCTCGGCGGCCGTCCCGAGAAGGTGGGAGAAACCGCCCCCGGCGCCCTCTCCCCCGAAGCCCAAGAGCGAATCAAGCAAGCCCTCCGTCCCAAAAAATAGTCTCGCATTTTATTTGTAAGGATTTCATTCTTCGTCCGACTCATACCGTCGCGCTCTCCGCAGTCGTCCCTCAAAAGTCGATCCACTTTTTTTCTCATTCGGTTTGTAAGGATTCCAAAATCGGGGCGACATACGTCTGTGCAAGTTGAAACTCACCTTCACCCAACAACAGGAGAATGACAATGAAGACAATAAGACAACCGCTCGCCGCATGGACGCTCCTCCTCTCCGTCTCCGCACTCTCGGCGACGGGAGCGATGGCAAAAGACGATCAGATGATGACGGGGAAAAACATGAAGACGGGGCACACCCTTCTGCTCAAAAGCGCCGTGGAGAACGCCGATCTCACCGAGGTGACCCTCCCGATCTTCGAAGGACGGCGCGGGACGGAGACAGTCTGGTATGTCGTGACCGAGTCGTCCGATAAAGAGGACGCGGCCCGCCGCGGCGTTCATTACTCGCCCAAGATGGCAAACGCCAAGGGGACGAACGCCGTCGAAAAGGTAAAGATGGTAAACGGCATGATCGAGTTTACCGGAAGCGTGATCTTCACCCCGGTCCGCAGCGTCGTTCCGGGACCGACTGGATTTCCTCCGAAAGAAGCCAAACCGGGTGCGATCGCCGAAGCGGGATACACCCCATTAATCGAGCTTCCGGATGGGACGGTGCTGAACGCTCCCCACGTGAAGAACAGCACCGGAGAGCACGACCGGACCGTTTCGATCGACGTCCGGAACAAGAAGGGAACCTTTAAGATGACGAAAGGCTTCTTCGAGGGGAAGGTCGTTCACTATACTTCGTTCAACGCCTCCGATCCGGGCGTCGCCGCGGTGGAAGCCGCCACCTACACCCCGCGGCTGGCCGCCACACCGGCGAAAGGATCGAGCGGCCCCGACTCCGCATTGATCGGACTGATCCCCTTCGCAAACGGACAGACCGGAAAGATGAACCCGGCCCGCCAGGGACTGGCCTCGGCGCTGATGGGCGAAGGCGACCCGTTTAACATCGTTCAGGAGATTCCCTTTGGTGATCGCGCTCTTCTCTACACCCCCATGTGGGATGTTCATATCGCCGTCTGGAAGGCGGAAGCAATCACGGCCAAAACGAATTCCGCCCAGATGGATTTCAACACCGTCGCCCGCCTCGCTTCAGAGGGTCGCGTCACCGGCCCGGACGGCGCCCCCTGGGGGGCGATCGGGGTGGTCGTGAACTGCCCGATCGTCAGCATCGATCAGTAAACAGATAGAAATAAATTTCCCTGCCCCGCCGGAGACCTTTTTCGGCGGGGCCTTTTTTTACCTGAATTCCTCCCTTCAGGAGGAGATTGCAAACGCAGCCGGGACATGATACACATCATCAGAAATATTTTTGATAAGTCGGGACGGTCAAAAGGGGGGGGTCGGAATGGAAACGTATTATCATCCGGGAGATCTCGGAAAATTTGCGGAGATGGGAAAGGGGAACAAAGAATTATGGGAGAAGTTCATGGGCTACTACAATGCCGTCTTCGCCGAGGGAGCGCTGACCGAGCGGGAGAAGGCGTTGATTGCCCTGGCCGTTTCCCACGCGGTACAATGTCCTTACTGCATCGATGCGTACACACAGGCCTGTCTCGAAAAGGGCTCGAATGTGGAGGAGATGACCGAAGCGGTCCATGTCGCCTGCGCGATCCGCGGCGGCGCTTCGCTGGTGCACGGCGTCCAGATGCGGAACGTGGCGCAGAAGCTTTCGATGTAGGGCGTGGGGCAAGGCGCACCGAAGGTGAAAATCTGAAATCAAAGTCTTCTCCCAGCGCCGGCCCCACAGACAAATCGACAGGGACAAGACATCCCCGGCGGATGAGGATCTAAATCAACAAACGGCCAAACACATAAAAAGGATTGAAGACCGTGATCGAAACAAGACTCAGCTTGAAAGCCCGTGAGAGTCCGCTGACATCGGAGGCCGAGCAGCTTCGGATTCTCTCGGAGATAACGGCCTGCCCTTCCTTTGATGAGCCGATGCGACGGGCCGGCCTCGATCCCCTTTACGCCACCGGCATTGCGATTTTTCAGATGAACCTCGGCAAGCTTTGC
>SCUR01000016.1 GCA_004297235.1 Candidatus Manganitrophaceae bacterium
TGAATACAACACGACGGAGGCTCTAGAAAAAAAGGAGTTCGGAATGAGCAACAAAAAAAGGACCCGGATCGCGGCATCGCTCTTGTGCGCAATGAGCCTCATGCCGATCGGCTGCAGCCGTTCTTCGGAAAAAGAGATCGTTCAAGCGGAAGCGGCCTACCAGAAGAAAGATTTCAACCAGGCGCTCGCTTTGAGCGAATCGGTCCTTCAGAAAGAGCCGACCTCGCTGCCGGCCCATCGGCTGAAGGTACTGGCGTCGATGGCGGAAGGGGAAATCGAAGGGGCGTTCAACGATTACGATCAGGTCGAAAAAAAATATCCGAACATGGCGCCGGCCCTTCTCAAGGAAATCTCCATTGGGATGATCAAGAACGCCCTCACGCATGAAAATTATTTTGTCCGGAGCGCCGCCGTCAAAGCGATCGGCGAGATGGGAGACCCGTCGCAGATCCCCTTGATCATTCCCGGCTTGAAAGACCCGGCCCCCTTCGTCCGCTTCTTCACGGTGGAAGCGCTCGGCCAGCTCGGCGGACCGGAGGCGTTGAAGCTGCTGCTCGCCGTGGGAAAAGACGCCGACGGGATGGTCCGCGTCGCCGTGGTGAAATCGCTGGACGACATGGCCGCCTCTAAAAACGGCGCCCCCGCCGGGGTGAACATGAACAATGTCCTCGCCACCTTCACCGATGACGCCGAGCCGACGGTGAAGCTCTTCGCCCTCGCCGCCCTCACGCGCAACGGCGATGAGAAAGCCTTCGCCCAGATCATGGAGATCGTTCCCCAATTGCAAGGCCCGGCCCGGTCGGCCGGCGCCGCGGCGCTGGGACGGACCAAAAAGGCGGCGGCGGCGCCCCTGTTGATCAAGATGTTGGCCGACCCCGACGCCACCCTCCGGATGTATGTCGCCGAAGCGATGGGAGAGATCGCCGCGCCGGAAACCTTCGCGCCCCTCTCCAAAGCGATCACCGACGCCGATCCGCCCGTCCGCGGCGCGGCGGCGACCTCTCTGGGCAAGCTCGGCGACCCGAAGGCGATTCCCCTTTTAGAGAAGGCCCTGAGCGATGCCGATCCGATCGTCCGGGTCTCCGCGGCGGAAGGGCTCCAGCGTCTCGGGAAAAATGAGATTCCCGTCTACGAAGCGGCGCTCAAAGAAAGCGACTATGCGATCCGGCATTTCACGGTCGGCTCATTGCGGAAGGTCGGCGGGAAAGAGGCGATGCCGCTTCTGACGAAGGCGTTGGGAGACGAGGCACAGCGGGTTCGAATCGCGGTGGTCCGCGCCATCGGCGAGGTCGGCGGGCCCGAAGCAATCCCCATTTTGAAAGAGAGTCTCAAAGACCCCGACAGCTCGGTCCGGACCTACGCGGCCGGAAACGTCAGCCGTCTTCTCCTCAAGGCGGAAGGGAAGAAGGTGAAGGAGGGCGTCTAGCGATGATCAAAGCGCTCTTTCTTCTGGTCTTACTCGCCGGCGCCTTCGGGGCCGGCTATCTCCTCGGCGCCGCCGGCACGACCGAGGTGAAGAAAAGCTACTCGACCTTCAAGGATGAGATGGTCGCCAAGACCCGCGGCCTGGAGACGGAGGTCTCGACGATGCGGGTGCGACTGAACCTGGTTGAGGCGCGCGAGTTTTTAAGCGCGGCCCACGAGGAGGTCAAACAGAAAAACTTCGGCGATGCCGAGATGCAGGCGGCCAAGGCCAAAGAGCGGATCGCCAAAGCGGTCTCCCTCGCCTCCGACGCGCAGAAAAAAACCCTCGCCCCGATCCAATCGGAGATCGACTCCATTCAAGAGGGGATCCGCAAGCTCGATCCCAAGGTAATCGGCAAGATCGAGGCGTTGGAAAAAGAACTGGAAGAAACAACGGGATGATCGTCCGTCCGAAATCAGCCGGGCGATCGGCGTGAAGTTCCGACCAGTGGGTGAGAGGGGGGAACTTCGATGAGCCCGAGTAAAGGGCGGGCATCCCATTGAAAGGAATGCCCGCCTTGGAAATGAATCGGGCCCGTTGGAGGGTTACTTCGCCGCAGGCGCCTTCTCTTCTGCCGGCTTTGCCTCTTCCTTCGGCTTGGCCTCTTCCTTGCCGGCTTTCTTCGCGGCCTTCACTTTTTTCTTCGCCGGCTTCTTCCCCGCCTTCTCGGCAGGTTTATCGGCCGGCTTCTCAGCCGGTTTTTCAGCGGCGGGAGGAGCGGCGGGCGCCGCCTTCTCCTCGGCCAAACTGACACCGACGTACGCCAGCGCCACAAACAACGACAACATCACCGCAGCAATTCGCTTCATCATCTTGATCTCCTTCATATAGGATAAAATTTTGAACCGCTGTTTAAACAGCAAAAGACATGCCACCCCGGAAAATTCGGCGCAATGCCTGGAAAGATGCAATTTTCACCGATCTGAGTAAGAGCGATCCTCCGGCGATAAAAAATGGATTAACCTTTTGGTATATGGAATATACCATTTGAGCCATTTTCCATAAGGTGAAGCGCAGACCGATAAGCAGCAGGCCGTTAAACGGACGCGGGGAATCCCGGTCCGTTGACGCCGGTGGAGCAGGTATCAATCAACGATAGATGCGCATCGCGGTGGGCCGCATTTTAGAAGGGGCGATGAAGGAAAACGACCGCTTCATTCAAAGTGAAAAACGAGCGCCATCCCGCGGCGCTCCCGGTCGATCAGCGGACGCAACGAAAATACACCCCCCTGTTTTTCATTGAAGCGGACGGTGGCGCTTCCGACCGCGCTGCCGATGAACGCCCCGGCCGCGACGTCGGAGGCCCAATGGGCGTTGTGTTCGATCCGGGCGAAGCCGACCAGCGCCGCGACCGCGTAGGCGGCTCCCTTCACCCAGATCGGCTCGTAGTGGGTGGCGATCACGGCGGCGACGGTAAAGGCCTGCGTCGTGTGGCCGGAGGGGAAGGAATTATCGCCGAGAAATCGGAAGGGGTGGAAATCGTAAACGCCGTCGCTTTGAGCGGGACGATCCCGCCCCGCCACGATCTTGATCGTGGGGGTTACGATGACCGAGGCGACGAGGCTCGCCGCCAAGCCGTCCCTCGCGACCGCTCCGGCTTTCGGGTTGTCGAGAGCGACCCCCGCCACATAGAATCCCCCCAGAACGACAACGGAGTATTCGGCCCCAAACGGCTCAAAGAGATCGGCGATCCGATCTCTCGTTTGATTGCGGTTTCCTTGTATCCTTTCTTGAATTCGGCGATCCAAAAGGAACGCCCCCCCGACCGCCGCCGCCTTCAGAGAAAAATTGAGCCATTCGTCCCTCTCCCATCGGGCCGGCGCGCTCAGAAGATGGGTCGTATCTTGCCACAACAGTCTTCCATACTCCCGCGAGAGGAGATCCGGGTCCCCGGCGATCGGCCCCAAAAAGGGGGTCCCTTCGAACCGGCTCGGCC
>SCUR01000187.1 GCA_004297235.1 Candidatus Manganitrophaceae bacterium
GCTACCGGGCCGACTTCAGCAAGATTGCAAAGGCGCTTCCCGAGTTCAAGCCTCAATGGACCGCAAAAAAAGGGGCACAGCAACTCTACCAGGCATATCAGAAGATCGGCTTAAAACTGGAAGATTTTGAAGGAGAAAAATTCAAGCGGATCGACCATATCAAATCGTTGCTGCGTACAGGCCGTTTGAATGCGGATCTGCGATGGACGGAACTCGCGCGTAAATGATTTCACCGGACGCGTTCGTCTTATTTATCTAAGGAGAGTTTTTATGGAACCAACATCCGAATCGACCCGCTCTGGATGTCTTTTTTGCAAGACACCCCTTCGATATACATTCGTGGACCTCGGCATGTCGCCGCTCTGCGAGAGCTACGTCAGCCGCGAGAAGCTCAATCAGATGGAGCCGTTCTATCCGCTTCATGTCTACGTCTGCGAAAACTGCTGGCTGGTGCAATTGCAGGAGTATGTCAGCCCCGCCGAGATCTTCACCGAATATGCCTACTTCTCCTCCTACTCGGACAGTTGGGTTCAGCACGCCAAGAACTACACGGAGATGATCGTGCAGCGGCTGGGACTCGGCAAACAGAGCTTCGTCGTCGAGCTTGCGAGCAACGACGGCTATCTTCTTCAGCATTTTGTCGCCAAGGGAATTCCGGTTCTGGGGGTGGAGCCGGCCGCCAATGTCGCCAAGGCCGCGGAAGCGAAAAAGGTTCCGACGCTGGTGAAATTCTTCGGTGAAAAGACTGCCCGCGAGATGGTGTCGGACGGAAAAGGGGCCGATCTGATCGCAGGAAACAATGTGCTCGCCCAGGTTCCCGACATTAACGATTTTGTAAAAGGGATTCAGATTCTCCTCAAGCCCCGCGGCGTCGTGACGATTGAATTTCCTCATCTGATGCGGTTAATTGAAGAGAACCAGTTCGACACGATTTACCACGAGCACTTCTCTTATTTCTCCCTGATGGCGGCGGAGCGGATTTTCGCCGCGCATGGTTTGACCCTGTTCGATGTTGAAGAGCTGCCGACCCATGGGGGATCGTTGCGGATCTATGGGCGTCACAAGGAAGACGATTCCAAGCCGGTCAGCCGCCGCTTTCTCGATCTGAAGGCGAAAGAGGTCGCCGCCGGCTACGACCGGCTGGAGACCTACTCCGTCTTCACGGAAAAGGTGAAAGAGACAAAGCGAAAGCTTCTGGAGTTTTTGATTGAGGCGAAGCGAAAAGGTAAAACGATTGCCGGCTACGGCGCTCCCGGAAAAGGAAATACGCTTCTTAACTATTGCGGGATTCGGACCGATTTCATCGACTACACGGTCGATCGGAACACCTACAAGCAGGGAAAATTTCTCCCCGGGACGCATATTCCCATTTTCGCTCCGGACAAAATCAAGGAGACGAAGCCCGATTATGTCCTGATCCTCCCGTGGAACTTTAAGGACGAGATTATGCAGCAGATGGCCCACATCCGAGAGTGGGGGGGACAATTCGTCGTTCCGATCCCTCAGGTGAGGATTTTTTCTTGACCCCATCGTACGACTTTGCGATCATAGGCGGCGGGATCGTCGGGCTTTCGGTCGGAATGTCTCTGAGCGAGAAATTCCCCGGAAGACGACTCCTCGTGCTGGAAAAAGAGAGAGCGTGGGCCAACCACCAGACCGGAAACAACAGCGGGGTGATTCATTCCGGCATTTATTATAAGCCGGGAAGTCTTAAGGCGACGTTGTGCCGCGAAGGGAACCGCTCCATGGTCGAATTCTGTTTGAAGCACGGAATCGAGCATGAGGTCTGCGGAAAGGTCATTGTTGCCACCGAGCCTGAGGAACTGCCGTTCCTTAAAAATCTTCATGAACGGGGGTTGGCGAACGGGCTCAAGGTTGAAGAGATTGGTCGGGAAGCGCTGAAAGAGATCGAGCCCCATGTCCGAGGTCTTGCGGCGCTGCGGGTTCCCTCGACCGGCATCGTTCATTATCGGAAAGTGGCCGAGACGTTCGCCCGAATTGTTCAAGATCGCGGAGGAGATTTACGCCTCAACACAAAGGTGGAGCGGATTGTAAAGAACGGAGCTGAGTGTGTTGTCGAAACGACGGCCGGTTCCTTTCATGCGAAGTTTGTGATCAACTGCGCCGGTCTGCACAGTGACCGGGTTGCAAAGCTGGCCGGCTTGAAGCCGGGGATGAAAATCGTTCCCTTCCGAGGAGAATACTACGAGTTAAAGCCTCAGAAGCGATATCTGGTCAAGCATCTCATCTACCCTGTCCCGAATCCGAACTTCCCCTTTCTCGGGGTCCATTTTACGCGAATGATCGACGGCAGCATCCATGCCGGTCCAAACGCGGTCCTTAGCCTGAAGCGGGAGGGGTACCACAAGTCGGACGTCAATCTGCGCGATCTACTCGACGTCTTCACCTATCCCGCTTTCTGGAAGCTGGCGCGGCGGCATTTTCAGGAAGGAGCCAAAGAGGTGGTCCGTTCTCTGAGCAAAGCCGCTTTTGTCCTCAGCCTCCAGCGGCTTATTCCGGAAGTTCAGATGAATGATGTGGTGCCGGCCCATGCGGGGGTGCGGGCCCAAGCGTTGATGGACGACGGAAAGCTGATGGATGATTTCCTGATTCTGCAGGGGGAGCAGTCGCTCCATGTTTGCAATGCCCCCTCGCCTGCCGCGACCGCTTCTATTGAGATCGGCAAGGCGATCGTGGAAAAAGTTCCCCGGTAGAAGCGGGAGTGATTTAGATCATTTTTTTCAAGAGCGGAATGGTTTTTACTGAAACAAAACTGAAAGGGGCCTATCTGATCGATCTGGAGAGGCTTGAAGACGAACGAGGTTATTTCGCGCGTTCCTGGTGTCAGAGAGAGTTTCTCGCGCACGGCCTCGACCCGAAGACCATACAGTGCAATGTTTCTTTCAACAAGAAGAAGGGAACCCTCCGTGGGATGCATTATCAACTGCCCCCCTTTGCGGAGGCAAAGTTGGTCCGATGCACGAGGGGCGTCCTTTATGATGTCATTATTGATCTTCGGCCTGATTCTCCTTCTTTTCTCCAGTGGATTGCCGTGGAACTGACGGCAGAGAACAGCCGGATGCTCTATATCCCCAAAGGATTCGCGCATGGGTTTCAGACGATGGAAGACGACACGGAGGTCTTCTATCAGATGTCGGAATTTTATGCTCCGGAGTCTGCCCGCGGCGTTCGATGGAACGATCCGCTGTTTAAAATCGATTGGCCCGACGCTGAGCGGACGATCTCGGAGAAGGATCAAAAATATGAAGATGCCAAACCGGCGCTGTTTGAATCGCTTGTGGGTGTCTAATCGGGTTTGTAGTTTGTTTGCATGTTGATGCGAAGTGATGGCGGGTTGTTCTGTCTAAACGGTTTACTGATGATGGAGAAACACAGGTAATGAATATTTTACAGCGCAATGGATATCTATCGGGGGGCTTTGCGGCAGCGTCGATTCCTGGAAATTTACGAAGGATTCAACGTGTTGGAGGAGCTTTCATTTTTGGCCTGGCCGCCGTTCTAATAACAGCGATGACTGCAAAGGCGGCGACGCCGGGGTTGGTGGCGGCCTATGGCTTTAGCGAAGGGGCCGGCGGCACGGTGGCGGATGCTTCGGGCAATGGCAACACCGGTACGATCAGCGGCGCGACCTGGTCAACACAGGGCCGGTTTGGCACGGCGTTGAACTTCAACGGGACCAGCAGCCGGGTGAGCGTTCCCTCCTCAGCCTCACTGAATTTAGGAGCGGCGATG
>SCUR01000188.1 GCA_004297235.1 Candidatus Manganitrophaceae bacterium
TCAGACCTCTCCGGCCGAATCCCCCCCCGGCGGCATAGTCGGGCATGAGACCGGAGTGGAGGGTGGCGATGTTCCGGCGGCCGAAGAGAAAACCGACCCAGGCGGTGACCGCAATCGCCAGCCAGCTTTTGAAATTATGCCCGTTCGTATGGATATGACTCACGTAGCCTCTCCAAGAAAATCGGATCAGCGTCCAAAGAAATCCGAGCGGGCCGCTCACCCGAATCGCCCCCGGCTTCGAATCGGTTCCGGGCTCAATGTCGAGGACGATACACTCCGCGCCGTGCTTCCGGAGAAACGCCGCCAGCTGCTGCACGTGGACCGAGATCCCGCCGTAAGGGGGAGGATAATCGCCGATGAGGAGAACCTTCATCATGGAGAAACCTTAGCGTGAGAGAGATCAGTTTTGATCTTCGGGTCGGCCGACCGCCTTCCGCTCCCCCGCTCTTGGAGCAGCCGTTCATAAAAACGTTCGGTCTCTTCAACCATTCGCTGCAGTGAGAAGGTCCTCTCAATCCGCTCCCGACCCGCCCGGCCCATCCGCTGCGCGAGCGCCCGATCCCCCAATAGACGAAGAATCCGGTCGGCCAGGGTATCCGCATCCCGCGGCGGAACCAAGAAGCCGGTCTCCCCTTCCACAATCGCTTCACGGTTCCCCCCGACGTCGGTGGCGACCATCGGCAGACCGGCCGCCATCGATTCTAAGATCGCATTCGAGAAGCCCTCGGCCAACGACGGGAGAACGGAGATCTCCATCTGGCGCAGGATCTGAGGGACATCCTGGCGGGGACCGAGGAAGAAAACCTGTTTTTCGACCGAGAGCGCCCGCGCGCGCTCTTCCAGGATCGCCCGGCGCGCCGCCCCTGTTCCGACCAGAACGAACTTCGCGTTCGGATAAAACGCCGTCACCCGAACCGCCGCCTCCAGGAGAATCTCATGCCCCTTCACCGGCCAGAGATTCGCCACCACCACAATCGGCCGATCCTCCGGCGCGAGCGGAAGCGGTCCCTTTCTCTCCGGCGTGATTGGAAATTGATCAAGATCAACCCCGTTGTAGATCAACTCGATTTTGGCGGGGTCGATCTTCTCGACCTCGAGCAACATCGTCCGAACCCCTTCCGAGTTCGCCATGACGTGGCCGATCCCGAACGACAATCCCTTCAGCGCCCGTCGATGCCACTGCTTCATCGTATGCCCGAGGTCGAGCCGGTTCGTGATCACCACCGGCACGCGGGCCAGCAGCGCCGCCGGCACGCCGACCAGATGGGAGTAAAGGTCCTGCGTCTGAACGATCTGTACCCGCTCCCGGCGCATGAACCGGGCGAGGCGGAGAATCTCTTTAATCGAATGGGGGTAGAACAGTTTTCCGCGGACCGGAAATTCTTCCACCGGAATGCCGGCCTGTTCGAGAACGGGGACGAGCTGCCCTTCTTTTCGAAGGCAGCCGACCAGGGGACGGAATTTCTCTCGATCGATCCGCCGGAGCAGGTCGACCATCTGCATCTCGCCGCCGCCGATGAAGAGACAATCAATGAGGTGAAGCACGGTCGGTTTTGTCATACATTCCTCGCTAAGACTTGGACGTCGCCGGAAGCAACTCCCCCACCCGCCGGACCATCCGGGCGATCTCCCGCTTCTCATCGAAGGTGATCAGGTGGGAGGTCAACAAGAAGATCAAATAAAAGAGACTGTAGATCGCCGCCGAGATCAGCAAAACGAGCCCCGGATGGTCGATCTCGAAGCTTTTGACGAAAAGCACCGGAATGCCGCAGAGCGTCGAGAAGATCGCAATGCTGAAAAGGTCCCGCCACGGCAAGAGGTCCGCGAGAGAAAGCGGGATCAGGCGCGAGATCTTCCAGAGCATCAGCATTTTCGAAATCGCCAGCACCACGATGAGGGTGAGGACCCCTCCGGAGAGCCCGAACCAGGCCAGAAAGGGAAAGATCAAGATCAAGGTCAGCGCCAATTTCATGAAGGTGTTCTTCAGAATAAAATGGGTCTCCGCGTACGCGCGCAGGACCCCTTCGGTCAAGAAGATGGCGGTCAGCAGCGAGAGAAGCGCCACCCGGAAAAGAGGGATGCTGGAGAGATAGGTCGGCGTAAAGAGAAAGACGACCAGCTCGCGCGCCGCCAGCTGCAGAAAGACAAAGACCGGGAAGAAGACCATCGCCAGCTTTCGGGTGATGTCGAACCAGAGCGAGATGATCTCCTCGCGGGTCGACCGCTGGCGCAGCGCCGCCATCCGGACGATCATCAATTGCGACATCGGCGTATAGATCAGCTCCACGATCGGAAGCTGGAACATCCCGACCGAATAGACCGCAAACACGGCGGCGCTGTAGGAGTAGGCGACGACGTACTGATGGAATTTGTCCTGCGTCACCTGGAGGATCACCGCCAGACCGAAGGGGATCGAGTAGGCCATCTGCTGCCGGAAGGCCGGCCATTGAATGTCGCGCCAGGAAAGAGAATAGCTCCGGACGACATACACCAGAACAAAGCAGAACCGGACGAAGGCGAAGAGGTTCATCCCCCACATCATATCGGCCAGCCGGTGAGTCCAGATCAGCGGGATCAGCATGCTGGCGGTTTTGGCCGCCTCGGAAAAAAACCCGAGCAGCGACGCCTGGCCGATCTTTTGCGAAGAGATCAGCAAGGCCTCAAAATAGGCCGAAGAGAGCATCAGAAAGATAAACAGGCCCATCTGAAACAGATAGGGGGCCAGATCGGGATTATGGAGATAGAGGCCGATGGTTTTCCCGAAGAAAGCGAGGAAGAGAAGGGCGAGGAGCCCCGACCCCTGCAGAAAGAGAAACGCCTGGACCAAGTAAGTCCGCATCCGCTCCGGATCCTTCGGAACAAAATAGTAGAGGCTCTGGATAATGCCGAACGGAAGAATCATAAAAAGACTCGAATAGACCAGGAAGATCTGCTTATAGGTTCCATACTCGGTCGGCGCCAAATAGCGGGCCAGCACGATCGGGATCAAGAAGGTGAAGGTCGAAGCGAGGCCCCGCCCGAAAATCAAGGTCAGCGCCTGCTTGTTGATCGAAGCCGGCTTGGCGCCCCCCGCCGAGGCAGACAAAGGAAGCGGACTCTCCCCTCCCGACTCCCCGTCGGCCGCCTTCAGCATCTCATTCCGCGCGGGCGGCTTCATCTCGATCCTCCTTTCGGCATTCTATTCTTCACGGCGACGATCCGATAAAGCGCCACGGCCAAACCGGCCAAGAGATAAGGGGGCCAGCTTCGCTGGACGCCGAGGGTCAAGCTGCACGCCAGGAACCCCCAGACGGCGATCTCGACGGCGCGGGCATAGAGACCCGCCTGCCGGTCCGCTTCGGTCATGGGAGGAATGATCAGCGGCTTTTTTCGCTCTCTTTTCGGCGGGAGCGCGAGGAGCGGAAGCGGCGACGGGGCGGGCGGGCGGTTCACCGTCTGCGCCCTTCGCAGAGCCGTCCCCATAAAAGCGCCGAACGCGACCAATCCGAGGAGGCCGGTCTCCCCCATCACGGCGACGAAGGTGTTGTGCGGCGCCCGCCATTTGGTCCCCGCTTCGGGAGGGGCGTAGATCGGCCAGCCCATCACGAAACAACCGACCCCCACCCCCAGCAGCGGCCGGTCCTGAATCATGGCAAATCCCGCCTTCCAGGCATAGACCCGTCCCATCGCCGATTCATCCTGGCGAAACTTCAAAATCGTTTCGGCCCGCTCCCAATATCGGGCCGGGGCGACGGCCAGAAGGGCGACCAGGAGCAATCCCGCCAGCGCGAAGTGGAGCATCCGCTTTCGGGAGCGGAGAATCTGAAAGAAGAAGACCGCCAACAGCCCGACCAGCCCGCCGCGGGAGAAGGTCACATAGATCGCCGCCATAAACGCCGCCAAGATTCCGAGAACGATGCACTTTTTCAAAAACGAGCGCTCCGCTTCCAGCAGGGCCAGGCCGATCGGGGTCAAGACCACCAGATGATAGGCGAGGTCGTTCGGGTCCTCGTAAATGCCGACCCAAGCGGCCCGATATCCCTCGACCAGATCGATCTTCAGAAGATAGTGCATCAGCGTCCCGGCGGCTAAAAACGCCCCCCCCCAGAGCATCACCCAGAAAAACTTCCGGACCCGATCGAGCCGGTCGAGCAGGTGGACGACCAAGAAATAGACCAGGACCACCTTCAAAAAATCGAGAAAGGCGTTCAGCGCAAACTCGCGCCAGAGGGCGGTCGCGATTGACAGGCCGCTCAAGGCCGCGAAGGCGGCCAGCCAGAGCGATGTCGGATCGGCCAGCCGCCAGGAGCCCCCCTTCGCCCGCATGGCGGAGAAAAGGAAGAGGAAGGAGAGAACGGCCATCCCCTTGGCGATCGGGAAATTCTCCAGCGGCGGATAGAGCGTTCCGGGAGCGGCGTAGACGAGGGCGACGAACAAGAGCAGCGCGCCATAAGCGATCCGCTCCGACCGCAAGGGGGCCCCCGCCGGAAGATCCTCTCCCCGCGATTCCGGAAGCGGCCGGCCGGCCGGCGGCCTCCAGCCGAGAACGGCCTTCGGCCCGTTCAGACCTCCCTTTGAAAGCGCACTTCGATCGATTCCCATGGCCGCCACGCTTTTCTCCTCACACTCAGGAAACATCGTCCATTCTCTGCTTTCCACTCCGCATTCCGAAATCCGCATCCCGCACGAGAAGAGGCGCTTCCTTCAGATGCGAGGCGCATCCGGCCGATCGGGCTTGTAGAATCCGGACAATGCGCTGCGCCGCCTGGCCGTCCCAGAGGGTGGGGACCCTCCCCTTCTTTCCGCGCCCTTCCAGAATATCGACGACCGCCGCCAGAACCCGCTGCGGATCGGTTCCGATCAAGAGATTGGTCCCTTCCGTGATCGTCGCCGGCCGCTCCGTGTTCTCTCGGAGCGTCAAACAGGGGGTGCCGAGCGCGGTGGTCTCCTCCTGGATGCCGCCGGAATCGGTTAAGACCATCTTGGCATCCCGCATCAACCGGATGAAGTCGAGATAGCCGACCGGCTCGCAGAGGGTCACGTTTCGAAGGGTGCCGAGGGCCGACGCCAACCCGAACTCCTCCATCCTTCCCCGGGTCCGCGGATGGATCGGGAAGAGAACCCGAATTCGCTTCTCCACTTCGGAGAGCAGGGCGACCATCCTGCCCATCCCCTCCTGCGTGTCGACGTTCGAAGGGCGATGCAGGGTCACCAACGCATACTCCTGCGGGGCGAGGCTCATCCGGTTGAGGATGGTCGATCGCCCGGCTTCATGGGAGTGGCTGATTAGGGAGTCGATCATGATGTTCCCGACCCAGAAGATTCGCTCTTTGTCGAACCCTTCATTAAGCAGGTTTTGTACCGCGCTCTCTTCGGTCGCGAAGAGGAGATCGGAAACGCGGTCGGTCAGAACCCGATTCGTCTCCTCGGGCATCGCCGGGTCGAAGCTGCGGAGCCCGGCCTCCACATGCGCCACCGGAATTCCCATCTTCTCCGCCGCCAAGGCGGTCGCCAGGGTGGAGTTGACGTCGCCGACCACCACGACCCGGTCGGGCTTCTTCCAGAGGAGGACCTCTTCGAACCGCTGCATGATTTCTGCAATCTGTCGAACCGCCGTTCCGGAGCCGACGCCGAGATTCACATCGGGCTGCGGCATCCGCAGCTCTTCGAAAAAGATCTGCGAGAGCTTCTCGTCATAATGCTGGCCGGTATGCACCAGGGTCGTCTCGAACGTATCGCTCCACTCTTCCTTGATGTGGCGGACCAGCGGGGCCATTTTCACAAAGTTCGGCCGCGCCCCAACCACGCAAACAATTCGAATCATTTTTTTCTCCGAATGACGGGAGGCGGAAGGCAGGAGGGGGGAGGAGGAAAAAGATGAAAAGAATTTATTTCTTCTCGCCTTTCCGCCTACCCCCTTCCGCCTCCCCCCTACCGTGTTTTAAAAAGTCCCTTGATCTGCGATGCCACCATCGCCTTTGAGCAATTTGAAGCCCAGCCGAGGGCGCTGTTTTCCCAGAACTGCTCCCGGCCGAGGAGATAGCGATCTCCGCCGACCTTGTTGACGGCATGCGAGGTGGTGCAGGCGGAGCGATAACCGCAGGCGCGCGCCGCCTCGATGACGTAGGGGCTGGTCCTCCCGTCGGGATAGGCCAGATGGTCGATCTTTCGCTGAAGCCGCGCCTCCAGGGCCGCTTTAGAGAGGCGAAGCTCCTCCAAAACCGCCTTGGGATCGACCTGGGTCAGGAGACAATGGCTGGCGGTATGCGAGCCGAAGGTCATCCCTTCGCGCGCCATCGTCTCGACCGCCTCCCATCCGACCATCGCCGCCTCCGAGGGGAAATCGGTCTCTTGAACATCGAGCTTCTCCTGGAGCAGGCGCATAAAGGCCTCCAGCTCCGTCTTGGAGCAGATCTCAAGCAGCCGCCGCGTAATCTCCAACGGGGAGCCGCTCGCGATCAGGCCGTTCGGATCGATGGGGATGCCGCGCTGAAGCAGCAAGGTCTCGATCGGAAGGGAGCCCTGCACCGCTTTCCGAATCAAATAAAAAAGCCGGTCATGATCGAAAAGGCGGGAGGTGCCGACATAATCGGTGCAGAGATAAAAGACCGCCGGGACCCCCTTTCGCTTCAAGATCGGATAGGCGTGATCGTAGATGCTCCGGTATCCGTCATCAAAGGTCAGGACGATGCTGTCGCGCTTAAGATGGATTTTCCCTTCCAGAAAGTCGACCGCCTGGTCGATGGAAAGAAAGTCGAACTGCGCGCCGATCTGGTCGAGCTCTCTCTCGAAGAGCGATCTGGAGATCAGCTGCTGCGGCATCATCCCCGCCTCGATCTCCCGCCCGCTCTCCTCCACGACGGCATGATAACCGACCATGAAGAGGCGGTTCTGCGCCGGGCATCGATCCCGGAATTGGATGTATAAATCGAGCAATCCGCTGTAATACGCCCCTCCCGCCAACGCCGACTTCAGCAAACGCCGGTAGATGGCCGGTTGGGGGCCGGAGGCCGGAAGCCGGCGTGGATAAAAAAAGCTTGAAAAGAAACCGAGCATCCCGTTCCCCGTTCCCGAGGTTGACATCATATCCGCGCTCATTCGCAATCCCTCGCCTTCCCGCTCTTTCCGGTCCCGGCCTCTTGGCCCGCGATCCCCGCCCTCAGTCTTTCCACCCACGATTCCGGAAGAGACCGCTTCACCCAACCGCGGGCCGACCGGGAGGCGCCGGAGAGGAGCCGGTAGAAATGGTTCTTGATCCCCGGGGGAAAAAGGGTCAGTTGACACGTCTCCCTCCGATTGGAGGTCCAGTGGGATTTATACGCTTCCGGACCCCTTAAGAAATCGAACTCGCTCCAGCCTTGCGCGACGGCGTTCTCGATGCACTTCGCCATCAACACCATTCCGACG
>SCUR01000189.1 GCA_004297235.1 Candidatus Manganitrophaceae bacterium
TCCAACACCGCCTCGGCCACGACGCGCGACCTCACCGCGCCGACGCCGCCAAACAACCTCCGGGCCACGGCGGTGAACGATAGCCAGATCAACCTCTTGTGGGATGCTTCCGCGGACAATGTCGGCGTCGCGGGCTATCGCGTCGAGCGGTGCCAAGGGGTCACCTGCACCAACTTCGTAGAGGTCGCCCAGCCAACCACGACAAACTTCAACGACACCGGCCGCTCCCCGGCCACCGCGTATCAGTATCGGGTCCGGGCCGTCGATGCGGCAGGCAACCTCAGCGGCTACTCCAACATCGCCGCTGCAACCACGCCCAATATCTCGGACACCACGGCTCCAACCCAGCCAGGCAAACTCGCCGCAGCGGCGCTAAACCAGAGTGAAATCGCCCTCTCCTGGGAACCTTCCACCGACAATGTCGGGGTGACGGGGTACCGGGTGGAGCGCTGCCTTGTCACCGGCCTCTGCTCCGAATTCGATGCCGGCCCGACGCTCAACGTCACCGACAAAGGACTCGCAATAGCCACCGCTTATGTCTACCGCGTTCGGGCCTACGATGCGGCGGGAAACCTGAGCCTCTATTCGGATACCGCCCGGGCGATCACCGGATCGATCTTGTTTAAAGCCAACTTCGATAACGACGCTTTGGACAAACAACCCGACACAACCCTGCCCGGCGATCCAGTCGGTGATTCGCTGGCCCTGAGCGGCTCAGCCGGGACGATTCTGGTTCGCGGCGCCGTTGGAGAATTGACCACCAGGCCGGTCGAATTAGACCAGACCGGCGGCACAGGCGGCCTTGCCCTTCGGGGGACAGTGGCCGGGACCCCTCCCAAGAGCGGAGTCTATACCGCCCGATGGCGATCGCTCGTCTCCTCTCCCAATGCGGCTTTCGCCGCCATCGTGCTGCGAGATTCCTCCGGAAGAATCTTGGCCTCTCTCGCCTACCGGCCCAACGGCCTCCTCGATTACAACGATAAAAATCCGAACGGCATCGGCGTCGGCTGGAAACCGAATCTTCCCCAAGCGTTCGAAATCGAGGTCAATCTTGATAAGAAATCGACGACCCTCCGGGTCGACGGAAAAGAATTCATCGTGAGTGCGCCTTTCTACGAAGATGTCGCGGCGGATTTGGCGCAGATTTCGATGGAGTTAGGTACAACCGAAAAACAAACACTGGCATGGGATGACATTGAAATAACCGCAAACGTTCCGTGACGCATTGGCGCAAAGGTCGGGGCAGCGGCGGGCCCGACGATACTCATTGCGGGGTGACGAGCAGAGCTGCGTCGCCCTCGATCGAACATAGGAGACACCCCTTGAAGAACACGTTCCTGTTAGGCATCCTCCTTTTCGTCTTGGTGATTGCAATCCCTCCCTCGGGATCGGCGGCCGAACCGAAAGGCTACCATGACCTTCTCTCGGCCGGAATCGTTCGGCTGAACCAAAATGATCTCGGCGGCGCGATGCAGCAGTTCAAGCAAGCGCTGGCGGAGAATCCGCAGGGGGTGGAGGCGTTCTACTATATCGGGGTCACCCAGGCGCGGGCCGGACAGATCGATGAGGCCGAAAAGAATTTTAAAGAAGCCCTCGCGCGCGACGCGACCTTTCTCCCGGCCCACTTCGATCTCGGTGTTCTCTATTACCAGAAAGATCAAGACGAGGCGGCGCTGAAGGAATTCGACACCGTTCAGCGGGCCGACCCCGACCGGGCCCGCGTTTACTACTATCAGGGGTTGATCCTCCGGCGGATGGGAAAATCAAAAGAAGCGGCGGCAAAAATGGAAAAAGCCGCCTCGCTCGACCCCGATCTGGCGCTGGAAGCCAACTACCACGCCGGGTCGGCCTACTACGAGGCGGGGGAATTGGAGGCGGCGCGCAAATCGTTCCAGAACGTCGTGACCCTTCTCCCCGAGGGAGAGACGGCCCAGTCGGCGAGCGATTACCTGGAGCGGATCGATGCCCAGGCCAGGCATAAACGGCCCTGGGATTTGACCTTCTCGGCGGGAGTGCAGTACGACAGCAACGTCATTTTAGAGCCGACCCGGACGATTC
>SCUR01000190.1 GCA_004297235.1 Candidatus Manganitrophaceae bacterium
GAGGGTCCCCGCCGAGAGTCTCCGGCCCGGCGACCGCTTCCTCGTCCGCCCCGGCAAGACGATTCCGACCGACGGGATCATCCGCTCGGGCGCCTCCAGCCTCGATGAGTCGTCGGTCACCGGCGAGTCGATCCCGGTCGACAAGGGGCCGGGGATGAAGGTCTTCGCCGGGACCCTCAACCGACAGGGGTTCCTGGAGGCGGAAGCGACCGCGGCGTTTTCCGACAACACCCTTTCCAAGATCATTCATCTTGTGGAAGAGGCCCAGGAGCGGAAGGGAAAGGCGCAGCAGTGGATCGACCGGTTCGGACGCCGCTACAGCCCGGCGGTCCTGGGCGCCTCTCTCCTCTTCGTCATTGTCCCCAGGTTCTGGGATCTCCCTCCGGCCGAATGGTCCCTCCGGGCGATTGTTCTGCTCGTGGCGGCGGCCCCCTGCGCCCTGGTGATGTCGATGCCGGTCACAATGGCCGCCGGGATCGGCGCCGCCGGGAAGCGGGGAATTTTAATCAAAGGGGGGGCGCATCTGGAACACCTGGGGACGATCAGGGCCGTCGCCTTTGACAAGACCGGCACCCTGACCGCAGGCGCCCCGGCGGTTACGGACGTGATCCCTCTTGAAGGTACTCAAGCGGATCTCCTCTTCATCGCCGCGAGCGTCGAACGCCTCTCCGAGCACCCTCTGGCGAAGGGGATCGTGGAGCGGGCGCGGGCGGAAGGGATCGTCCCGACCGAGGCGGAATCGTTCGAGGCCCTGACGGGGATGGGGGCAAAGGCCGTTTTGAAAGGGGAGATGTGGTATCTCGGAAGCCCCGACCTGCTTCGAGGTCTGGGCGCGGAGGGAGGCGCGGCGGAAGAGGCGGCGCGCCGCCTTCAGGAGGAGGGAAAGACGGTCGTCTGTATCGGAAATCACGAGAAGGTCAAGGGACTGATCGCTCTTCAGGATCAGATCCGGCCCGGGATGCGGGAGGTCATCGCCGATCTCCATGCGATGGGGCTGAAGGTAGTGATGCTGACGGGGGATCACCTGAAAACGGCCCAGGCCGTGGCCCGCGCGGTGGGGATCGACGAAGTCCGGGCGGGGCTCAAACCAGACGAGAAAGTGCAGGCGGTGAAGGAACTCGAAGCGGCGCATGGAGCGCTCCTTATGGTTGGAGATGGGGTCAACGACGCCCCGGCCCTGGCGGCGGCGACCTGTGGGATGGCGATGGGGGCCGCCGGGAGCGATGCCGCCATCGAGGCGGCCGACGTGGCGCTCATGGCCGACGACCTGGCGAAGGTGGCGGAGGCGCTCCATCTGGGGCGGAAAGCCCGGCGGATCAGCGCCCAGAACATCGCTTTCTCGATCCTGCTGCTGGCGGCGCTGATCCCCGCCGCCCTGACCGGCGCGCTCTCCGTCGCGGCGGCGGTGCTGATCCATGAGGGGAGCGAGCTGCTGGCCGTGGCCAACGGGCTGCGGGTCCGCTGGTTTTGAAGGAACCCGCCCCGGAAGGAGCGGTAAACCTCGACCGAAAGAAAGAAAACTTTTTTATGATTTGCTCTCTACCCCTTCCTTAAGGGGAGGGGATAACGCTCGCTGCGCATGTTCATAGCGGAATCTGATGCAACAGGCGAAACAAAAAACTAAAATCAAGCACACGGCGATCCTGCTCTCTCTGATCTATCTCTTTCTCTCAAGCTTGATGATGATTGAAGGAGGAAGGCATGCCATGGAGCATGGGCGCGGCGGCCACCATGCGGCTCAGCATGCTTCCGTGACCTGCGCCTGGATGTGCGCCGCTTCGACGTTTATTGATTCGGGTGATCAGAACCTCCGCCAAATTCCACATCCTTCTTTCCAGAACCAGCCGGTATTTATCGAACGCTTCATCGGCGACCCAACCCTTTTGTCTTATCATATCCGACCGCCTCCCTTTTCCTTCTTCCAATGACGACCAAACTTAAATTCATTTTCATTGGATAGGAGATTGTTATGCGAAAAATATTTTTATCCATCCTCATGTGGATAGCTATGATTTCCGGACTTGCCGCAACCGTGACCAATGCCGGAGCAAGCTGTGGATCGGCGAACTGTTTCCTCGTCACCGGAACACAGGAAGGGATTGCTACACCCGGACAGATCATCATGGACCTCTCATATCGCTTCATCCCGATGGATCAGGCGTATGAAGGGGGTAAAAAGATTTCAGAGGCGGTGGTGCCCGGAATTGATTTTGCGAATGGTGTCATCGAGCCGGGCGGCCATACGGAGAAGCGGACAAATAACGAGATGGCACAGCTTGATATGAGCTATGGAATCAATTCGAAATTCGCATTGACGTTGGCGGTCCCCTTTTTAAACAACCGGAGGCATGAGCATATCGACGCCGGCGAGTTTCGTAATACGGATGGAACAACCGGTTTTGGCGATATCCGCCTGACCGGAAAGTATGCTTTATGGGTGAGCACCAAACAGCTCCTGGTGGGAGGACTGGGCATCAAGTCGCCTACGGGTGAATATAAGTTGCTTAACTCGGAGGGTGAGATCAATGAGCCGACCCTGATGCCCGGGACCGGTTCCTGGGACGGCATCGTCTCGGCCCATTATGCTTACCAGATCCTGCCCCACGGATTGGACGCCTTTTTATCCGGTTCCTACCAGGTCACGACCCGGAACAGTCTGGAGTATAGATTCGGCAACACATTGCTCCTGAACGGAGGGATGCGATACCTGATCGACGGGGCGAAGCCGACGACTCTAAGTCTACAGGTCAACCTGCGGCAGGCTCCTCATGACGTGTTCAAAGGCGAAGAGGTTCCCAGTACGGGAGGGCGATGGATTTATCTGACGCCGGGCGTGACGCTCCAGGCCTCGCCTAATACCGCGTTCTATGCACATGTTCAGTTGCCCGTTTATCAATATGTCAACGAAGAAAATCTGGCGCCCCGCTACGGCCTAATTTTGGGGGTGTCCCATGCGTTTTAGTAAAGGCATCGCATCCTCAGCCCGATCATCGGTTCGCGATTCTATCGCCTATAAAAAGATACCGTGGCAGGGTTCTTTCCCCATCATCCTCATGACCTGCGTCGTGTTCTTTCTGCTGACCGGCATGGGCGCTAAGCCGCCGCAGGTCGGCAGACCGGCGCCCCCGTTCACCCTAAGCGACCTGGAAGGCCGTCCGGTGAGCTTGGCTGATAATAATGGGAAGGTCGTGCTGCTCAACTTCTGGGCGACCTGGTGCGAGCCATGTAAAAAAGAGATGCCGGAAATTCAAGCGGCCTACGAGCAATATAAAGGCCAGGGGTTTGTTGTTTTAGCGGTAAACTTTGGGGAGAATCCAGATCCGACCGCCTCCTTTGTCCACCACGGGCGTCTGACCTTTCCGGTCTTGCTCGATCGGAAGGCGAGCGTCGCAGAGCGCTACGGTGTGACTAACCTGCCGGCAACCTTTTTCATCGATCCTGAGGGGATCATTCGGGAGCGGGTGTTCGGCGGAACGCTGACGGTAAAAGGCATTGGCGAGATCGTTCAGAAGCTCCAAGAGAAAAAATAGGCTTCCCTTCTTGGACGACGCCTGACCACCAACTTAGACCCAGGTTGACGGCGAGGAAGATCCGGTCGAAGCCCTTGGTTGAATTATGTTTCCGGGGATGTCTATATTGATCGGGACAAATCAGAGAGGATAAAACCAGATGGAGACACTGCTTCCTGGACTGTCTGCGCTTCAGAACATTCACCCGATGTTCGTCCACTTTCCGATCGCCTTCTTTTTGGGCGCCCTTGCGATGGAAGCGCTGGCGATCTTTCGCCATGAGAAATTCCATCTTGTTGCCGCCTGGATGCTCTCTCTGGGAACCCTTTCGGCGATCATGACCCTCTCGACCGGATTCTACGCCGCCGACCTGGTCGTTGCAACCGACCCGCGCGGCCACGCCGCTCCGGGCCATGACTTCATTCACATCCACCGAAATTGGATGGTCGCAACCACTGCCGTGGGGATTTTTCTCACGGGCTATCTCTTCTGGATCAACAAAAAAGGAAATTGGGCCTCCCAGCGCTGGGGACTCCTGCTGGGGTTGGCGGTCTTGTCGGTACTGGTTACCCTGGGGGCCGACCGGGGTGGTCGCCTGGTTTTTGAATTCGGAACGGGGGTAAATTCCGAAGTCCTCAAGGAAACGACAAAAGAAGCCGGACATCGAGACAATCATGGCGATGGCCAATGAAAACCGAAAGCAGCTCCTCTTTTATAATGGAACGGCAGTAGAGTGAGTAGGTTAAAGTCTATTGGAATGACCTTGAAACGTGAACTGAATGCCTATCGGCGGATGCTCGGCCATCCCCGTACACCGAGGAGGGCCAAGCTTCTTCTCGCGCTCGCCGTCG
>SCUR01000191.1 GCA_004297235.1 Candidatus Manganitrophaceae bacterium
TAGTGGGCTGCTGTGTCCTCGCTCCACCCATCCCCCAGTGGGTCCCTTGCGCTGCGGGCACAGCAGCCCACAGAGTCCTCTATTGGTAAAAAGCAAAACAAAAGAGAAAAGAAAAGAAAAAAAAGAGAAAAAATAAAGAGCAAAGAGTAAAGAGTAAAGAGTAAAGAGCCTGCGCGCTTAGACGGAGGCTTCCCGGACCACCAAGCATCCCTGCGTTCCTTCTGTCAGACGCGTAAGCCTCCGCTTCAGGTCGGAGCCTGTTTGAGGGGTAGCCGCGCTGTACTTGCGCGGATGCGCCGAGTTCGACCGTAAGGGGGTCCAAGGGGGCTTGCCCCCTGGTGTCCCTTGGGAAGCCGAAGGGGGTTGGGCAAGCAACCCCCGCGGTGGGGGGTGGGGTGAAACCCCACGACTCTGCTCTCTCCGCGGTGGGGTGTGGGGCAACGCCCCATTCCAATGAACTTTACTTTAAGAAAGGTATAAAAAGGGTTTCAGCGGAGGAAACTCAGTAGCTGATTTTCACGAGGCCGGCCGCCTTCAGCGCGCGATCGCGCGCTTCGAAGGCCTCTTTCCCGGGGGCGAGGACGACCCCCAGCCGCCGGTTCTTCCGGCAGTCGGGTTTTCCGAAGAGGCGGATCTGGATGCCCGGCTCCTGAAGCGCGGGGCCGATGTCGTAGGAGGGGGCGATCGCTTCCTTTTCCGCCAGGAGAACGGCCGAGCCCCCGGGGGTGCGGATGACCGGCGGATCGATCGGAAAACCGAGGATCGCCCGGAGATGAAGGGCGAACTCGGAGAGATCTTGGCTGATCAATGTCACCAATCCGGTATCGTGGGGCCGCGGCGAAACCTCCGAGAAGAAAACGTCGTCCCCTTTCACGAAGAGCTCGACGCCGAAGATCCCCCGTCCGCCGAGATTTTCGGTCACGGCCGCCGCGATCGCCTTGCTTTTTTCGAGCGCGGCCTCCGACATCGGATGGGGCTGCCACGATTGGCGGTAGTCGCCGTCGATCTGGATATGGCCGATCGGCGGACAGAAGAAGGTGCCGTTGACGGCGCGGACGGTCAGCAGCGTGATCTCATAGTCAAACGCGATGAACGATTCGAGGATGATCCGGCCCCCCTTCGCGCGGCCGGCGGTCATCGCATATTCCCACGCGGCCGACAGCTCCTTCTCGGAGCGGACGACCGACTGCCCTTTCCCCGACGACGACATGATCGGCTTCATCACGCAAGGGTAGCCGAGGGCGTCGGCCGCTTCTTTCAACTGGTCGGCCCGGTCGATGAACCGGAATCGGCTGGTCGGAAGCTTCAACTCCTCCGCCGCCAGGCGTCGAATTCCCTCCCGGTTCATCGTGAGGCGGGCGGCGCGGGCGGTCGGAATGACCGTGAATGTTTTCTCCGCCTCAACCAGATAGTCGGTGGCAATCGCCTCGATCTCCGGGACGATCAGGCCGGGCCGCTCCCGCTGGATGACATTGTCGAGCGCGCGCGGATCGAGCATGTCGACGACGTAACTTCGATGGGCCACCTGCATGGCCGGGGCGTCCGGGTAGCGGTCGACCGCGATCACTTCGACGCCGAGCCGCTGGGCTTCGATGGCGACCTCTTTTCCCAGCTCGCCCGAGCCGAGGAGCATCAATCGAAATGCATTTTTTGAGAGAGGGGTGCCGAGCATGTTGGGCCTCCGTTCCATTCACCGGCAATCGGCGAGAGGATACCCGGTTTTTCGAGGCGGGGTCAAGGAGATTTTATCTTGGGTCGTCCTTCTGCCGCTGTTTTACTTGTTGTCATCCTGGGCGAAGCGAAGGATCTCTGTTTTGATTTGAACTTGATTGGAATGGGGCGTTGCCCCAAGCCCCACCGCTATCTTCTCGGCTCAGAGACGGGTGTCTCTTCAATTTCGTTGAGAACATCGGGGTAGGGCTCGAAAAAAGTCTGTTCCTGAAGGTAGCTGTTTTGGAAGCGGACGATCCAGGAGCGGAGGATGCCGAGCGCGGCGCTGAGCGGGAGACGGCCGCTTCGATAGGCGTCGAGGGTCTTGAGAAAGAAGGCTTTCTCCCGGCCGGTCAACGCATCGGAGAAATAGCCGAGCGCGTGCATCAGGACATTGACGTTGGAAGAAGGGCGGGAGGGACGCGAGAGGGCCTGCCCAAGGAGCGGGGCATATTCGTTAAACAGATCGGCGGCCCGGCGCCTTCCGGTATTGGCGACGGTCCGGCCGAGCGCGCGCATCTCTCTTTGACTGTATGCCATCAGAAGGAGTTTGTGCGTTGCTTGGAAGCGGACCAGAGCTTCGATTGATTTTATTTTTTTGGCCTCTCGAAAGCGGGCCAGGGTAAAGAGCTTCGTCAGAAAGTGGGCGCGGATCTTGGGATGATTGAGCCGGCCTTCATCCTCGATCGCAAGCGCCGGAAAGCGCGCCAATGCCGCGCCGGAGAAAAAGCCGGCTCCTTTGCCGCTGGGTATTTCCGAGTCGGCTTTCGGAAAATGTTTTACATCTTTGATGCCGCAGGAGGGGGAGCGGTTTTTCAGGATAAAACCGTCTACTTCATCGAGGGAGGAGAGAAACCGCCGTGAAAATCGGCCCATCTTCTCCGAGAGATCCCGGCCGGTGGCCGGTTGGATGAGACGGAGCGTCCCGTTCTCCGAGACGATCCGGACCGGGTCGCGCGGCACACCTAAGCCGATCTCGA